>JAKLIE010000062.1 GCA_022709775.1 Pseudomonadota bacterium | reverse complement strand
CGCATGGCCGCGCATCTGCAGGCGCGCGGCGCAGGCGAGGCCGACGACGCCGGCGCCGATGACGGCGATGCGCGTGCTCGACGAAAGGGCGGCCACGGGCGTCACGCCCCGGCGTTTCGCGGCCTCAAGCCTTCACCGAAGGCGGCGGCGGGATCCTGCCGCCGACGTGCCAGTCGTGGCGCTCCACGTCGACGAACACGACCTGCGTGACTTCCGGCGTCGTGCCCAGATTGCGCACGACGGCGTCGACGACGTCCCGCGCGCAGGCTGCCTTCTGTTCGGGCGTGCGGCCGGCGTAGAGCTCGATGCGTACGATGGGCATGGCTATCCGGCCTTCCAGTTCGCGGAAACGTAGATTCTACCCATGGGACACGCGCGCCGCGCGGTCCCGCATGCGCCGCAACGGCGAGCCGACCCCGTCAGGGCACGCTTACGAAATACCCGACGAGCGAGAAGACGACGGCGTTGAACGTCCCGCTGGTGCTGCCCAACATCAGGGGCGCCGTGCCCGCTTCGTAGAACTGCATCACCGGCGACGAGACGATGAAGCCGGACGACGTCGAGGACGGCGCACCGTAGGGCTGCGCGACCGGGAGGTAGAGGTACGGAAATGCCACGCCGCCCGAGTAAGTCATCATCGTCGCGATCACGAACGGATTCGCGCTCCCGTCGGTATTGGCGACCAGCTGTCCGGACGCGTGCGTGACGACCAGTCGCTTTCCGGCCGGAACCGTGGCAAACCGGACGAGGCACAGGTTGCCGTCGCAGTCGGTCGCCGGGGGAATCGCGCTCAGGGTCTGCGTGTAAGGACTGCGCCCGGGCTCGTCGCGGTCCTGCACGAGCGCGGGCTTCTGCGCCCCCGCGCCCGCGGCCATCAGCACGAGTCCAAGCAGGGCCGAACCACGCAACCACCTCCCCAGGATTTCGTTCATCGCCGTTCCTCTCGTGGACTTCGATCGATCGTCAACGTGTTTCGCCATCGTCTCCGCGGCGTCGCCGCACGATGATTCCGCCCGTCGCCAACAACGCCGACAGCAGGAGCAGTCCTGCGAGACCGACCGCCGGGATGGCCTCCGCATGCGGCGCCGGGACGAATCCCGTCAGCAGTACCGTCGTCGGCGAATTGCTCGCGTTCGACGCGATCGTCGCCGTCGCGGTCCGCGCACCGTAGGCGGACGGCGAGAACGTGACCCCGATCGTGCAGGTCGACGCCGGCGCGACGGCCTGCCCGCTGCAGCCGTCGGCGAGCGCGTAGTCGCCCGGATGCGCACCGGCAAGCGCCACCGATGCCACGTTCAGCGTCGCTCCGCCGGTGTTCGTCACGACCAGCGGCAGCAGCGTCGACGAGCCGGGGCCTCTCGGTCCGAAGTCGAGCGAGCTCGCCGCCAGCGACGCGATCGCGACCGGATCGTTCGTCCCGGTGCCGCCGACCGCGAACACGATCGGCGCGTTCGACGCGTTCGACGCAAGCGTGACCACCGCCGAGCGCGCGCCCGTCGCGCCGGGCGTGAACGTCACGCCGATCGAACACGAGGCTCCCGGCTGGAGCGTGCCGCTGCAGGTGCCGCCGGCCGAGAAGTCGCCCGGGTTCGTGCCGCCGACCGACAGGCTGCCGAACGTCACGCCGCCGCTGCCGACGTTCGTGACCGTCACCGCCAGCGGGCCGCTCGTCAGACCGACCGTCTGCGCCCCGAACGTGAGTCCGTTCGGCACGTACCCCAGCAGCAGCGTCGGCACGACGACCGCGTTGCCGCCGATGTCGACCGCGTAGGCGTTCGTTCGCGTCCCGTAGCTGCCCAGTCCCACGAACCCGTCACCGAGCGTCCCCGAGCCCAGGTTCTCGGCGAAAGACAGGTTGAGAAATGCCGACACCGCCAGCGTGTAGGTGCCGGCCGCGAGCGGGAGCGTAAGCGTCGGGTCGCCGCACAGCGCATCGGCGATCGTGCCCGGCGGGCAGGCGCCGTCGTCGCTGGAAGCGACGAAAGTCGCGCCGGGACCGCTGCCGGCGAAGAGCGTGACATAGGGATCGAAGCCGCCTGCCGCGATCGGGTTGCCCGCAGCATTGACGCCGCCCGGCGCGCCCGAGGATCCGCCGTACCCCCAGGACTGGATCGTGACCGTATCGGGAGCCGACAGCGTGAACGTGAAGAGGAAGGCGTCGTACTGCGCGTTGCCGGGGTCGAGCTGGCCGACGAGGCTCAGGCTCCCGGCGCGCGCCGCGCCGGCGAGCGCCAGCGCCACCCATGCCGCCGCGACCGCGACGCGCCAAGACCGCATGCCGACCTCCCTGGTCAACCGATCCTCGCGCTCGGGTCTGTCGCCGGCCGGGACTGGCTCGCGCATTCTCGGGGCAACGGCCGGGACTGTCCACCCGCGACGCGATCGTTCCGCTCCCCGCACCGGCCGGAACGGGGCATCCCTCCGCGGCCGCCGGAGCAGCGGGCCACCCACGTATAATCGAGCCTCCCGTCGTCCTGGCGGCGCGCGCCACGACGGGCGCGGACGCCTCCGTCCGGCCTGCGCAGGATCCCCCCTCCGAAACCCGCCGCCTTGAGTCGCCCCCCCGGCACGCGCCCGCCCGCCATGCCGCAGCCGCCCGCGCATTCGCCGCCTGCGACTCGGGCGGACACGCGGGTCGCGTCCATTGCGACGACCGCTGCGTCGACCGCCGCGGCAGTGGACGTCGGGGTGTTCGCGCTG
This sequence comes from Pseudomonadota bacterium, assembly GCA_022709775.1. The sequence goes on along the minus strand of JAKLIE010000062.1, from coordinate 5,306 downwards.
TTGACGATCGCGGGCGTACGTCTCGAGTACGCGCAGGCGGCGTCCTACGCGCTGGCCCTCGTCGCGGCCGCCACGATCCTGTGGCGGTCGCGCGGCACGACCGCCCCGGCGGGCGTGGACGTTCGCGTCGGCGTCGCGCTGGTGGCCGCCCTGCTCGCCTACGCTCTGCGCGCAGGCGTCCTTTCGCTCCTCGCCGTGCAGTGGAACTGGCCGCCGGTGGCGGCGATCGTCCCGGCGGCGCTCGTCGGCGCGCTCGCATGCGGGCTTGGGCTCGCCCGTCTCGCGTTCGTCCCGCGCACGGACGATCCGGCCACCGGATGGCGCGCAGCCGCAGTGCTCGGCGTCGCCTACCTGCTGGCGTTGCGCCTCGTCTACCTGGGCCAGCTCGAGCTGATTCCGCAGGAGGCCTACTACTGGAACTACGCGCAGCACCTCGACATCGGCTACCTCGATCACCCGCCGCTCACCGCCTGGCTGATCGCGCTGGCGACGAGCGTCGGCGGCAGCGAGTTCTTCGTGCGCCTGCCGGCGCTGCTCTCGTGGTGCGTGATGGCGGTGTACGCGACGCTCTACGCGCGCGATGCCGCGGGGCCCGCCGTCGCGCTGCGCGCCGCGCTGCTCGCGTCCGCGCTGCCGTTCTTCTTCCTCGTCGGCTGGCTGATGACGCCGGACGCGCCGCTCGCCGCGGCCTGGGCCGCCGCGCTCTACTACCTGCAGCGGGCATTGATCGGCGGCCGCTCGCGCGCATGGATCGGCGCAGGCGCAGCGATCGGCGTCGGCATGCTGTCCAAGTATTCGATGATCCTCGTACCGGCGGCCGCCTTCGTGTACGTTCTTCTGGACGCGCGTTCGCGCCGCGCACTCCTCTCGCCGTGGGCGTGGGCCGGGGTCGCCGTCGCGCTCGCGGTGTTCGCGCCGGTGATCGTTTGGAACGTGCAGCACGACTGGGCGTCTTTCACGTTCCAGGGCGCCCGCCGTCTCGCGACGCAGGACCGGCGCTTCGAGTTCCCGCAGTTCCTCGCCTACATCCTGATCATCGTCACACCCTGGGCCGTCGCGGGGCTCGCGAGCTCGCTCGCGAGGATTGGCCGGGAGCTGCGCGTGCCCGCGGCTTCGGCGACCTTCGACATGGAACAAGACACCGAGCGTCGCCGATGGTGGTTCGTCGTCGTGTTCACGGTGGTCCCGCTCTCCGCCTTCGCGGTGCCGAGCTTCTGGTCGGCGACCAAGCTGCACTGGACCGGCCCGATCTGGCTCGCCGGCTTGCCGATGATCGCCGCGAGCCTCGGTTCGCCGACGTCGACAGGCCGGACCGGTCCCGTCGCCCGCCTGCTCGCGCGGACCTGGGTTCCCGCGCTGCACGCGCTCATGGTGGGCTTCGCGTTCGCGCTGTTCTACTATCCTATGTACGGCCTCGCCGGCCTGAACCGGCACCATGCCTACGTGCAGACCGGCTGGCGCGACCTTCGGGCCCAGGTGCAGACGATCGAAGACGAGGTGCTGGCCGAGACCGGGCGGCGGCCTGCCGTCGTGGGACTCGACAAGCACAACACCGCCGACGAGATGGCCTACTACGACCCGCGCGGCGACGGCGCCCGCGACACCGCGAGCCGGCACCTTTTCTACGACGAAGACGCGCTGATGTACGAGTTCTGGTTCCCGCCGCAGGCGTTCGACGGCCGCGACCTGATCCTGGTCGCGCGCAGCCGCGACGACGTCGAGGACGCGCGCGTGGCGGGACGCGCGACGCGCCTCGGCCCGGTGCGCACGCTCGAGCCGAGAAAGCACGGCGCACCCGCGGGGCGCTACTACGCGCGGGTCGTCTACGGCTACCGCGCGCCGACACGCGCCGCCGCGGACACGGGGCCTGTCCGATGAACATCGACGCGCAGCGCGCGATCGACCGCTATGCGGGCGTCCCGATCTGCGCGTTCCTGTCGCTCGTCGACCGGCTGATCCCGCGCCGCGCTCCCGCGGCGCCTCCCCGCAACGTCCTGATCGTGCTGCTCTCCGAGATGGGCAGCCTCGTGCTCGCGCAGCCGATGTTCGCGCGGCTGAAGGAGCGCTATCCGGGCGCAGCCGTCCACATCCTGCTGCTCGGCAAGAACCGCGAGGTCGTCGACATGCTCGGCGTGGTGCCGCGCGAGAACGTGATCGCGATCGACGACGGCTCGCTCGCGGCGTTCGCGCGCGACAGCCTGTCGGCGCTCGGGCGGCTCCGCGCGACCGGCATCGACGTCGTGATCGACTGCGAGCTGTTCGCGCGCATCAGCACGATCTTCTCGTACCTGTCGGGCGCGCCGGTGCGCGTCGGGTTCCACCGGCACACGCAGGAGGGGCTCTATCGCGGGACGCTGGTGAACCGGCCCGTCATGTACAACCCGTACCGGCACATGTCCCGCCAGTTCCTGACGCTCGCGAACGCGATCGAGTCGACGTCCTCGCCGGTCGGCAAGGACGAGACGGACGGCGGGGCCATGCCCGACACGCCGATGCTCGATTTCACGCAGCAGGAGCTCGACGCGGTCGCGACCCGGCTGCGCGCCGAATACCCGGCGATCGCCGGCAAGCCGCTCGCACTCCTGTACGCGGGCGGCGGCGTGCTCCCGGTGCGCGCGTGGCCCCTCGCGAGCTTCCAGACACTCGCGGACTCGCTGCTGCGGGACGGGTATGCGGTGGCGGCGATCGGGCTGCCTTCCGACCGGCCCGAGGGCGAGGCCATCGTCGCGCACTGCGCGAGCCCGCATTGCGTCAACCTCGCCGGCTGGACGCGCTCGGTGCGCGAGCTCGTCGCGCTGTTCCGCCACGCCGCGCTCCTCGTCACCAACGACGGCGGACCGGCGCAGTTCTCGCCGCTGGCGCGCATCCCGACCGTCGCGCTGTTCGGCCCCGAGACGCCGGCGCTCTACGCGCCGCTCGGCGGCCGCGTCGAATGCATGCACCGCGCGCTGCCCTGCTCCCCGTGCCTCACCGCGTACAACCACCGGCGCACGCCCTGCGACGGCGACAACCAGTGCCTGAAGCGCATTGCGCCCGACGATGTGCTCGCGCGCGCCCGCGCGGTCGCTGGCCGCGAGCCGACGTCCGGCGCAGGCACGCAGGCGTGACCCCACTCCTGCAGCGCCTCTACCACCTGCCGCTGGTCGGCTGGGTGCTGCGTCACCGGTTCCCGCGCTTCGCGGTCGTCGGCGCCTCCGGCACCGTCGTCAACCTCGTCGTGCTCTACCTCGGGCAGGAGATCCTGTTCCGCTCGATCGAGCCCGAGGGCACGCGGCTCAACTTCTCGCTGTCGCTCGCGGTCTTCGTCGCGACGATCAACAACTTCACGTGGAACCGGCTATGGACGTGGCACGACCGGCGCGAGCACGTACGCACGCCGGTCCTGCTCCAGTTCGCCCAGTACGGGGTCGCGTGCTGGCTCGGGATCCTGCTGCAGTTCGTCATCACGAAGCTGCTCGTCGGCCACGTCCACTACCTGGTCGCGAACGTCGTCGCGATCGTGATCGCGAGCGTCGCCAACTTCCTCGTCAACGACAACTGGACGTTCGGGCGGCTCAGGATCCTGCTGCGCCGGGCACGCCATCACGCACACGCGCACGACAAGCCCGCGGGTCCACCGCGGGACTAGCGCCGAGGCGCCGGCGCGGCACCGATCAGGCGTACCCGAGCCAGCGCCAGTAGGTCGCGCCGAACGCCACCGTCAGCAGGTACGCGACGACCGTGATCGCGATGCCGGTCCGGATGAAGTCCCGCGTCTCGAACGTCCCGGTGCCGTAGGCGACCATTCCCTGCGGCGAGTTCACCGGCAGGATGAAGCCGAAGCTCACGACGAACTGGAGCAGCAGCGTCATCCCGAGCACGTTCAGGCCCGGCGTCTCGACCTTCTGCAGCACGGCGATGATGATCGGGATCATGGCCGAGGCGAGCGCCGTCGCGCTGGCGAATCCGAGGTGGATGACGATCAGGAAGGCGCCCATCGCCGAGAGGATCGCGAGCGGCGACAGGTGGGCGAGGCCGAACCACTCGACCGCGACGCCAGCGAGCCACGACGCCGCCTGCGTCTGCAGCAGCGCCGTGCCGAGGCTGATGCCGACGCCGAACAGCACGATCGTCCCCCACGGAATCTGCGGGTTCGCGCGCTTCCAGTCCATCACGCCGATGCCGGGCAGGAGCAGGAACGCGATCGCGACCACCGTCGTCGTCGAGCTGTCGAGCCTGTGCAGCACGCCCTCGGTCGACCAGAACGCCAGCAGCGCGAGCGACACGGCCAGCAGGCGCTTCTCGCCGCCGGTCATCGGACCCATCTCCTTCAGAGACTTCTCGACCGCCGCCTTGCCGCCCGGAACGTCGCGGCTCTCGGGCGGCAACATCCGCATCATGACGAAATAGAGGCCGATCGACAGGGCCAGCGAGAACGGCGCGGCCGCGACGAACCAGTCGAGCCAGGTCACGTCCTTGCCGAGCTGCTTCTGCAGGAAGCCGATCGCGACCATGTTCTGCGCGGCCGCGGTCTTGATGCCGACGTTCCAGACACTCACCGCCTGGACCGTCGTGATCATCAGCAGTGCGGCGAAGCGACTCTTCTTCTCGGCGCCGAACGCCGCGATGATGCCCATCATGATCGGGATGATCGCCGCCGCCCGCGCGGTCGCGCTCGGCACGATGAACGCGAGCAGCGTCGCCACGACGATGCTGCCGATCACCACGTGGCTCGTCTTCGCGCCCACGCGCGAGAGGACCGCGAGCGCGATCCGGCGGTCGAGCCCGGTGATCGTCATCGCGGCCGCGAGAAACAGCGCCGCGGCGACCAGGATGAGCGCCGAGTTCGCGAAGCCGCTCGCGGCCGTGCCGAGGCCGCGCGCGGTGCCCACCAGCGTCTCCGGCTTCGCCGCGTCGGGCGAGAACCCGAGAAGCACCGCGATCAGCGCGGCGATGACGATGGCGCTCACGGCGTAGTCCAGCGCCTCGGTGATCCAGACGACGACCGCGAAGCAGAAGACCGCCAGCATGCGCTGCCCGGCGACCGGGAGACCCTGGGCCGACGGGAGCAGGAGCACGACGGCCAGCGCGGCGATCGCGACGAGGAGCCCGACGTTGAAGGGCCTCGTCGCTTTCGGCGCCGCCGCGGGAGCTCCCGCTTCCGGTGTCGCTGCCATGCCGATCCTCTTTGCGCAGTCGGTCCGCGATCGCAACGGTCTCACAGTCGCCGTGGGGGTGCAACATCGCCGGCGGCGCGAGTGTGGGAGTTCGCGTTGCCTGCCAGCTCAGGATCGCGATAGCGGCGGGGGCACGTCCATGCCCGCCTG
>JAKLIE010000061.1 GCA_022709775.1 Pseudomonadota bacterium | reverse complement strand
CGCGAGCGCGTATCGAGCAGCCGCCGTGACGATGTAGAGCTCGGCGAGGCGCGTCTCGTGCGACGACCGGTGCCCGAAGTCGCGGTCGATCGCGGCGACGAAATCCTGCTCGTGCTCGCGGGCCAGTGCCAGGAGCCGCGCGAGGCGGTCTCGACGCAGGGCAGCGTCGGGATTCGGGTCCCGCACGAACGCGGCACGCTGCGCCTCGAACAGGCGCAGGAGGTCGGCGTGCGGCGTTGGCGTCGAAGCACCCTGCAGCAGGGAGGCGTTCATTTGGGGCTCCATCCAGGCGGCGCCGGCGGCGCCGCGAAGTCCTGCAGCATCCGCCCGTACTCGTCCGAGGATCGGAGGATCTCCCCCGCCGCCGCGCGCAGCCGGTCGACCTGCTCGGAGGTGAGGACCCACGACGTCGGCAGATCGTTCAGGTACGCGCGCTCCGCCGCGGACGGGTGGGCGTCGAAGCTCACGTCGATCGCGTAGAGCTCGATGTCGGGCACGTCGACCGCGCGCGCGAGCGCCGGGTTGTTTCCACCCGCGAACGCGCCGGCCTCGCCCAGCGCGCGCAGCGTGCTCCAGCGCGCGACGATGTCGCGCAGGAGCTCGACGCCCTCGTACGAGTACCGGTCGATCGGCACGCCGGTCGCCTTGAGCAGGATCTCGAGGTCGCCGGGAGGCTTCGCCGAGCGGTCCCAGTCGGTCCTTGGCACCGAAAGCGAGTTGACGACGATCACGACCATGCGATCGATGCGCGAGATGCGCGCGCTCTTGCGCAGCACGGGACTAGCCTCGAGCTCTTCCAGCGACTCGAGGACTCCGCGCACGCCCAGGTTGTCCGCGAGCCCGCCATCGAGCAGGTGCAGGTAGGGGCGGTTCGCACCGTCCTGCAGCGCCTTCATCTCCTTGATCCGCTGCAGCGCGCGGCCCGCCGGCCGCAGCCGGTTCCGGGTATCCTCGAACTGGCGCGCCCAGTACGGCATCTCGTAGCCGCAGGTGCCGCCGTAGTTGTTGATCGTGACCGGCGACATCACGAGCGGCACGGCCGACGACGCCGCTGCGGCGCGCGAGATCGGGACCGACGCGAGGTCGGAGCAGATCAGGTCGAATTCGTTCTGCGAAAACGTGAGTCGCGAGCCCGTCGAGATCTCCGTCGCCGTCGTCCGGATCATCGGCCCCGGGGCGGCCATCAGGTCGGCATACGTCTTGCCGTGGAAGAGAAGCTCGTCCCAGAGCCCGGCCGCGAGCTCGGAGCGGCCCCAGCCGTCGGACGAGAGGCTCGCCCAGTTCCCCGGCGAGAGAAGCCGCGCCAGGAGCTCGCCCTGGACGTCGCGCTTCAGGAAGCGCTGCTCGTAGTCGTCGAACAGGCGCTCGCCGTGCAGGCCGAATGCGAGCGCGGTGAAGCTGCCGCCCGACACGCCGGCGATCAGGTCGATCTCGTCTATGAGCCGCGAACGCCTGCCGTGGATCGTGACCCCGGTCCGCCGCAGCTCCTCGAGCACGCCGTAGGAGAACGCCGCCGCGCGCATGCCGCCCCCCGAGAACGCGAGCACGACGACGGTCGACGGATCGTTTTCGGAGCGGTCGGCGCGGGTCTCGTACCGGTAGCCCGCCTTGCGGTCGATCTGCCCTAGCGGCGCGTTGATCGGACGCGTCGCGCAGCCGGCGAGCGCCAGCGCGACGACGGCGAGGAACCACGGAACGATGCGCAGACGCGACACGACGAGGGATGCCCGGACCGGAGGAGCCGCGGATTATACGGCTCCGGTCTCGCGCGCTCCGACGAGGCCAGGGCCTGTTAGCGCTATCGGGACGATCGCGTGACTCGGGAAACGGCCGCCATCAAGGCGCACTCCGCAAGCAGTAGCCGGCCTACTGCGAGGACGTGCAACGCCGAGGGCGGCCGTTTCCCGAGATCACCCGGAGGGCCGGTGCCGCGCTGGCCGCATGGCGTTGTCGCTCGCTTGTGGTGTGCTGGAAGCACACGGCCGACTCGCGCCTGGCCCTGCGGCCGGCGCGGCACCGGCGCGAGTGCCCCGATGGCGCTAACAGGCCCTAGAGCGCTCCCGCAGGGGGCACACGCCCGAGGTCCCGCGCGCGCTGTCCGGCGAGCGCGCCGAAACGCTGGGTGCACGAAGGATCGGCTCGCGCGCAGCGCTCGAGGTCGGCGCCTGCCGCCTCGTCGTCGCCGAGCTCGATCAGCACAAGCGCGCGCTCGCCGAGCCACTCCGGCTGGGGTGAGGCAGCGATGGCGCGATCGTAGGCATCGTGCGCGGCATGCCAGTCGCCGCCCGCCGCCAGCGCCGCCGCGAGGTTGCGGTGATCCTCCGGTGCGCCGCGCGCCGCGACCACCTTCCTCCAGTCGTCCAGCGCGGCCGCGAAGTCCCCCGCCGCGACTCGGGCCGCGGCCCGCTCCGCGCGCCAGGACGCGACGGTCGCCGGGTCGGTGCCGCTGGACACCGCGATCGAAAGCGCCCGGTCGAAATCACCGATCGCCCTTGCCGGCTCCTGCGCCTGCATCCACGCGCGGCCGCGCGCCGCGTACGCGTCGGCATCGCTGCCGTCGAGCGCGATCGCCCGGCCGAAGTCGGCGATGGCGTCGGCGGGCTTGCCCGCCGCGAAGCCGCGCTGCCTCCACGCCGCACCCCACTCGGGCCGCTTCGCGATCGCGCGGTCGAACGCGGCCCGTGCGTCCCCGGGGCGGCCCTCCGCGAGCGCCCGCACGCCCTCGGCGTAGGTCCGCTCGACCGCCTTGCGCTCCATCGTCCGCCAGGCGAGCGCCGCGATCGCGACCAGCACGACGAAGAGGGCGAGCCACGCGGTCGCGCGCAGCGCCGGGCGCCGCGTGCCGAGCGCGATGCCGCCCTTGCCGTCGTCGATGCCGGTCGGATCGGAGGGCGACGTCGGCTCGCGCGGCGGCGACGAGAGCTTCGGCGGGGGGCGGTCGGGATCGGCCATCGGGTCACCCGTGCAGTGCGGCGCGTGCCGCAGCGCCCAGCGCGGCCTGAGCGGAACGTGCGGCCGCCGCGTACGGCCCGGCGCGAAGGAAGCCGTGCGGCAGCGACGGCGCCTCGGCAAGGGTCGAAGCGACGCCCGCCTTCGCGAATCGGGATGCGAGCGCCACGCCCTCGTCGCGCAGCGGGTCGAGCCCTGCGACGACGACGTGCGCGCGGGGCAGGCCCGCCAGCGAATCGCGGGTCGGCACCGCGCGCGCGCTCCCGTCGTCCGCACCTTCCGGCAAGTACTGGCGCCAGTACCAGATCATGTCGTCGCGCGTCAGCGTCGGCGACGACGCGTGGGCGAGATAGCTCGGCGTGTCGAACGCCGGCTCGACGACCGGATAGATCAGGAGCTGAAGCGCGATCGCGGGTCCGCCGCGATCGCGCGCCTCGATCGCGCAGCCGACCGCGAGGTGCGCTCCCGCGCTGTCGCCGGCGACGGCAATGCGCGTGCGGTCGACCGCCAGCGCGTCGGCGTGCTCCGCGACCCATGCGAGCGCCGCGTACGCGTCGTCGTTCGGCGCGGGGAACGGGCTTTCGGGCGCGCGGCGGTAGTGGACGCTCGCCACCACCGCGTCGGCGTCCTGTGCGAGCGCGGCGCACGCGCCGTCGTGAGTCGCGAGACTGCCCGCGACCCAGCCGCCGCCGTGCAGATAGACGATTGCCGGCAGGACGCCTTCGCGCGGCCGGTAGATCCGAACAGCCAGTTCCCGGCCATGCAGCGCGATCCACGCGTCGCCGCGCGCAACCGTGTCTTCCGGCGCGGGGAAGCGTCGCGCGATCAGCTCCATCCGATTGCGGCGTGCGGCGGGCGTCGGCTCGGCGAGCGGCGGTACCGCGGCCGCGACGCGCGCGAGGTAGTCGGCAACGCCAGGATCGAGGAGCATCGGGACGTCGGGGAAGGTTTCGGCCGCGCCCGCGCTTCGCCGATCGGCGGCCGCGACGCACCCCCGACTATGAACGGGCGCGCGCCGGCGGGCAAGCGTCGATCGTCGGCTTTCGCCGCAGGTTCCGGCCGACCGTCAGCGGCGCAGTCCGAGCTTCGGCGCGGGTCGAGGCGGCCGCAGCACGGCGGCGGTCCCGCCGACCACGAGCGCGGCGCCGGCGAACATGGTCGCGTTCACGGTCTCGCCGAGGAACAGCACACCCCACAGCATGCCCAGCGCAGGCATCAGGAACGTCACCGTCATCGCGCGCGTCGGTCCGACGTCGCTGATGAGCCGGTAGTAGAGCAGGTAGGCCACGCCGCTGCACAGCAGCGCGAGCGCGAGGAGATTCGCGACGATCGCCGGCGTAACCGGCCCCGGCATCGGCGTCGCCGCAGCGACCGGGAGCAGCACCGCTCCCGCACCGAGCTGGCTCCATCCGGCGATCGCCATCGGCTTCAGCCCGGCGCCATGGCGCTTGAGCCACACGCCCGCGAGCGCATAGCAGAGCGCGCCCGCGAGGCTGGCGGCCACCGCCGCGACGACTGGAGGCGTCGGTTCCAGCGGACCCGCGCGGCTCACCAGCGCGACACCCGCGGCGCCGACCGCGAGCCCCGCGACTTTCGCGCCGGACAGACGCTCCCCGAGCCAGGCGGCCGCGGCGATCGCCGTGAACATCGGCGCCGCCGCATTGAAGATCACGAGGTACGAGGCCGGTAGCGTCAGCGCCGCCCACGAGAACAGCAGGAACGGCGCGGCCGAATTGACGAGACCGACGAACAGGTACGCGCGCCCGTGCCGCCGCACATCCGCGTCGAAGCCGGTCGCGGCGAACCAGCCGACGAGCGCGATGCCGGCGACGAGCACGCGCAGCGTCGCCGTCCACACGGGCCCGAGCGGCGGCGCCAGCACGCGGATGAAGACGAACGACGCGCTCCAGATCACGGCGAGCGCGAGCAGCCGGACGAGGTCGGACGAACGCATCGCACTCACGGGGCGCCCGCACGCCTCGCGGCGATCGCATCGCGCGCCGGGTCGATCTCCACGCGCTCGAGCGCGAGCAGCGCACGCTTGCGCGCGAGCCCGCCCGCGTAGCCGGTGAGCGAGCCGTCGGACCCGACGATCCGGTGGCAAGGCACGACGACCGACAGCGGGTTGCGCCCCACCGCCGCGCCGACGGCGCGCACCGACGACGGCCGCCCGATCCGCCGAGCGAGGTCGCCGTACGACGCGGTCCTGCCCGCGGGCACTTTCGCGATCGCGCGCCACACGCCCCTCTGAAAGGTCGTGCCCTCCGGCGCGAGCGGGAGGTCGAAGCGCTCGCGCCGTCCCTTGAAGTACTCGCGGAGCTGGCGCACGGCATCGCGCAGCATCGGATCGCCCGGCGACTCGCGCCATGCGTCGTCGGCCACCGCGTCGTACTTCTGTCCATCGAACCAGAGCCCCGCTATCGCATCGCCGCGCGCGGCGATGCGAACGGTCCCGAGCGGAGTCTCGATGCGGCACCACCTGACGATTTCGTTCATGACGATCCCTTCCACAGATGCATGACCGCGTACGCGCGCCACGGACGCCACGCCGCGCTGGCGATCTCCGCGCGGGCGGCGGTCGTGACGCCCAGCGCGCGCTTGACGACGAGGTCGCCGGCCGGAAACGCGTCGGGCCAGCGCAGCGCGCGCATCGCGATGTAGCTCGCCGTCCAGTCGCCGATGCCCGGCAGCTCGACGAGCGACCGCATCGATGCGTCCACGTCGGCGCCCGGCTCGAGGCTCACCGTGCCCGCATCGACTGCCGATGCCAGCGCATGCACGGCTCGCGCTCGCGCAGCGACCAGGCCGATGCGCGCGAGATCGGCGGGCGGCAACGCCGCGATCGCGCGTGCGCTCGGGAAGAGCCTCGTCGGACCGGTCCCCGGCAGCTCGGCCGTTTCGCCGTGCGCGGCGACGAGACGCCCGAGCAATGTACGCGCCGCCTTCACCGACACCTGCTGCCCGACGATCGCTCGCACCGCCAGCTCGAAGCCGTCGAACGTGCCCGGCACGCGCAGGCCGGGATGCCCGCGCGCGAGGTCGCCGAGCGTCGCCCCGATCTCGCGCGGATCCGCGGCGAGGTCGAACGCGTGCCGCGCGCGGCCGAGGACCGCGGGCACGACGCGCGCGAGCGACGCCGACAGCGACACGCGCAGCGCGTGGCGCCGCGGATGATGGCGGACGTCGACGCGGCCCGCGTGCGTCGTGCCGCCGCGCGTCACCGCCACGGTGCGAAGGTACGCGGCGTCGCCGGCCGACTCGATGCCGTCGATCGCGCGGTCACGCAGGAATCCGAGGATCGCGTCGAAATCGTAGGGCGGGCGATAGGCCAGCTCGAACACGAGCCAGTCGGACGCATTGTCGGCCGCCGCCTCGCCGCGCAGCCTCGACGGCGCCATCCGGTAGCGTTCGCGAAACAGCGCGTTGAACCGGCGCACGCTCGAGAAGCCGCTCGCGAGCGCGACGTCGGTGACCGGGAGCCGCGTGTCGGTCAAGAGGCGCTTGGCGAGCAGCAGCCGGTGCGTCTGCGCGTACTCGACCGGCGAGACGCCGAACTCGGCGTCGAACACGCGGCGCAGGTGCCGGTCCGACACGCCGACGCGCTCGGCGAGGCGCGCGAGGCCGCCCTCGTCCATCGCCCCGGACTCGATCAGGTCGACCGCGCCCTGCGCGAGCCGCGACGACGCGTCGATCGCCGCGTGACCGGGCGCGAGCTCGGGACGGCACCGGAGGCACGGACGGAATCCGCTGGCCTCGGCGGCCGCGGCGCTGGCGAAATACCGGCAGTTCTCGCGACGCGGCGTGCGGACGTTGCAGACCGGCCGGCAGTAGATACCGGTCGTCGCGACGCCGACGAAGAACCGGCCGTCGAAACGCGCATCGTGGGCGGAGAGCGCCCGCCAGCAGGCGTCGGTATCGAGGGTCATGGGACGGATCATAGCCGGGCGGTCCGGGCCCGACTCGCCGTTTTCGGACGTCGTGTTCGTCCGGTTTCCCCTGCTGCGCGTGGGGGCGGGCCGCCCGTCCGGCGAGGGATGCCGCGCGGCTCCGGCTTCGCGCATAATCGCGCGTCATGCCGACCCGGAGGCCCCCGATGATCCGCACGTTCGCCGCCCGTCTCGCCGCCGCCGCGCTCGCGGCCGCCGGCGCGCTCTCGCCCGCGCACGCGCAGGCGCCCGACCGCATCGTCTTCGCGACCGACTGGCTCGCGCAGGCCGAGCACGGCGGCTTCTACCAGGCGCTCGCCGAGGGCATCTACAGGAAACACGACCTCGACGTGACGATCAAGATGGGCGGCCCCCAGGTCAACGGGCTGCAGCTGCTCGCGGCCGGCCAGATCGACGTCGCGATGGCCGACGGCCTCCAGGTCCTTTCCGCGATCGAGCAGGACGTGCCGGTCGTCGCGATCGCGGCGACGTTCCAGAAGAACCCGACCGTGATCATCGCGCAGCCGGGCACCGCCAAGATCGAGCAGCTCAAGGGCAAGCCGATCGCGATCGCGGCCGCGGCGAACACGACGTACTGGCCGTGGCTGCGCCAGCAGTTCGGCTTCTCGGACGACCAGAAGCGGCCGTACGGCTTCTCGGTGCAGCCGTTCCTCGCCGACAAGACGCTTTCGCAGCAGGGTTTCGCGACGTCCGAGCCGTTCTCGATCGAGAAGGCGGGCGTGAAGCCGGTCGTGTTCCTGCTCGCCGACTATGGCTACCCGCCCTACTCGGAGGCGCTCGTCGTGCGGCGCGACACGCTCGACAAGCGGCGCGACGCGCTCGCGCGCTTCGTCCTCGCGTCGGCCGAAGGCTGGAAGAGCTACCTCGCGAACCCCGCGCCCGGCAACGCGCTCATCAGGAAGGACAATCCGCAGATGACCGACGAGCTCCTCGCGTTCGGTCACCGCAAGCTCAGGGAGCACGGCATCGTCGACAGCGGCGACGCGAAGCGCGACGGGCTGCTCACGATGACCGACGCACGCTGGCGCGCCACCGTCGAGTTCCTGAAGCTCACCCGCCTCGCGAAGCCGAACGTCGACTACGCGAAGGCCTGGAACCTGCAGGTCGTCCGCGGCGTCAAGGTCGTACCCTGAACCGGCGCGCGGCA
>JAKLIE010000060.1 GCA_022709775.1 Pseudomonadota bacterium | reverse complement strand
GTTGTCCTCGGTCGCGCCGGTCTTCTGCGCGACGAGCATCACGCCCATCGCCGCCGCCGTGTAGTAGTTCATGCTGGCGACGCCGCCGTTGTCGAACGTGTAGTCCCAGAACGGCAGCATGTTGATGCCCTTGTCGAACATCGGCACGGTCTCGACGACCTTCAGGTCGGCGCCGGTCGTGTCGATCTTGTAGATGTCCTGGCCGAACGCGTAGATCGCCCTGGCGTCGCGGACGCTGACGAGATGCGCGATTCCCCAGGGCACCTCGACGCTGCGCACGATCCTGCCGGTGTCGAGCTCGAACTGCGCGACGACCGGCTTGCCGATGAACACCTCGCCCTTGTCCGCGCGTCGCGACATGAACGCGCCGTAGCCCGTGGCGCCGTCCTGGGCCAGCACGAAGCCGAACATCACCCGGTCCCAGCCGTCGGTCTTCACGTCCGCCGTCGAGACGACGCGGTTCTGCGCGAGGTCGACCTTGTGCACCAGGTGGCGGTTGGTCGCCACGTACATGAATCTGCGGTCCGACGTGACGTCGGTGTCGCGCGTCGCGCCCTTGATCGGGATGTCGGCGACGATCGTGTCGGTGTCGCCGTCGATCACCTGGATCATCCCGTAACCCATGTGGTAGAGGCGGTCGCCGGCGGCGACGGGGGGCGCCGCCGCGACGCACAGCAGCGCGGCCAGCGCAGGCAACAGCGAATGGAGCCGGGTCATGCCGCTCTCCTAGTCGTACTTGAGGTTGCGCCAGTCCCGCGCGACGTTGGGGCACTGGACGTCGAACTCGCGGTGGTTGGTGAGCCCGTCGGGCATCTGCGCGGGCCACCAGCAGTCGCCGACGCAGCCGTGGAAGTCGCGCGCCGACGCCTGGCAGTTGCCGACCGGAAAGGTCGGGCGCGGATTGGTTTCCCACCCGGTGTCGAAGATCGTCGTGCAGCCCTGGGGCATCTTGCGCTGTCCGAGCGCTTCGGCGGATCGCTGCTCGCCTTCGGCGAGGCGCTCGATCGCCTTCGCCTTCTCGTTCAGTGCTTCGAGGAGCTTCTTCTTCATCGCGTTTCCTTTCGCGGACGTTCAGCCGTCGGCGCGCCGGCCGAGGAAGGCGAGCACCGGGTGATCGGGATCGGCGCGCAACGCGCCGTAGGTGCGGATGCCGAGCTCGATCCAGCGCCGGATGAAGTGGCAGGACCCGCCCTGCGGTAGGCCGAGCACCGACTCGCGCTGGTGGTTCTCGTAGTGGCAGCCGCCGGCGCACAGGCTTCGCGCCCAGCACGACGAGCACGCGTCCTCGCGCGGGGCGGCCTGCTCGTCGAGGCACGCCCGGGCCTTCGCATGGTCGATGCCCGCGTTAAGGTCGCCGATGCGGAACTTGCCGTTGCCCGCGAATCGGTGGCACAGGAAGAACGCGCCCTCCGCGTCCATCGCGACGTAGCCGAGCCCGGCGCCGCAGGGGACGCCCTTGACCTGCCCGAGGTGGAGCTTCGCGAGGAGGTCGAGCAGGTTCGAGAACGGCAGCACCCGTCCGCGCCCGGCCTCGTCGACGAAGCGCTGCGCGAGGCGCGAGAAGCCGGCGAAGAGCGCCTCGTCCTGCTCGGTCGTCGGCAGGAGCTTCGCGCTGACCGGGCTCGTCGGAGCGATCCCCACTTCGAGGAAGCCGAGGCCGAGCACGTGCTCGAACACCTCGGGAATGCGCGCCCACTGGTCGGGATTGAGCGTCACGCGCGCGGCCGGCGGTCTGCCGGTGCGTTCCCGCAGCCGCGCCACGCCGTCGACGACGTCGGCATAGCTGCCGCGCCCCTTGCCGCCGACGTACGGACGGTTCGCGTCGTGCAGGTCCGGCGGTCCGTCGATGCTGACCGACACGCCGATGCGGTGGTCGGCGAGGAAGTCGAGGACCTCGGGCGTGAATCGCGTGCCGTTCGTCGTGATCGAGACGACGAGCTTCTTGCCGCGTGCCGCGGCTGCCGCCTCGCCTTCCAGCACGGCGGCCTTCAGCGCCGGGAGGTTCAGCAGCGGCTCGCCGCCGAACAGCACGAGCGTGACGCTCTCGAGGTCTCCGGAGGCTTCGACGAGGTGGCGCGCTGCGCGCGCGGCGAGTTCCGGACGCATCACGCGCGCCTCGCCGCCGTAGGAGCCGCCACCGGCGTAGCAGTAGGTGCAGCGGAGATTGCAGGTCTGCGCGGCCTCGAGGACCAGCGTGGCGAGGGGAACCGACGCCGGATCGATCGCCGGCCTCGGCGACTTGCGCAACCACGCCGACGGGACGAGCAGCTGCGCGTCGGCGAGCGCGTCGAGGACCTCGCGGTCGGGCTGCGGCACGTCGTCGAGGACGATCGCGCCGCGCGGCCGCCATCGGTCGATGACTTCGCGCGTGGCGCGGTCGATCGCGAACAGGCTCGCCTGGTCCGCGCCGAAGAGCAGCGCAGTGCCTTCGGCCCCGGAGGGCGGCGCGAACACGCGGTGGTCCGCGAGCGCCCAGGTCTGCGTCAACGGATCCTCGCGATGTAGTCGGGCACCGTGACGACGAGCTCGGCTTGCGCGTCGTAGGTCCGTTCGCCGCGCTTGTAGCGGGCGAGCACCTTGACGAGCCCGCTGTTCTCGCCGGTGTAGGTGCGCTTCGGGTTCGGCGCGTAGTCGACCGTCGGCAGGTAGCTGCCGCTGGGAAGGATCGTGCCGAGCCAGGTCATGTCGTCGTCGCCGGGACGCGTCTTGAGCTCGGTGAGCCGGAAGGTCGCCGGGACCGGCCCCAGCGCGACGTCCGGAGCCTTCCTGCCGACCCCTTTCGCATAGGCGATGGCCTCGAACTGCACGCCTTCCGCCGGATAGTTCGCGCCGCCCGACATTCGCGCGCGTCCCACCTCCGGCAGGATCGCGATGCGGTCGATGCGCGGCGCGAGCGTGACGGTGCCCGCGTCGATGCCCATGACCGACACTCTTGCCGTCGCCAGCGCCGGTGCAGCGCTCACGACGGTGAGCTCGAGCGCGCCGGGTCCGACCCGCTTGACGCCCAGAACCCTGACCGCGCCGCCGGCGAACGCGACGTCGGACGCCTTCGCGTCGGGGAGGTTGATGCCTTCCAGGGTGACGGTGGTCTTCTCGCCGGCCAGCAGATATCCCGGCACGATCCGGGCGACCTTCGGCTGGTCGCCGACGCGCAGCCAGGTCGAGCGCGACGTGCGGAAGTCGGGCGCCGGCAGGTGCCACTCGCCGCGGATCTCGTCGCCGGAGGCGATGAACGCGCCGTGCGAGGCGAAGCCGTTGTTGCTCGTTCGCGTCCGCAGCGCGAATCCGCCGTAGAGCGTTCCGTCGCCGGCGAACGTCTCGGCCGTCCCGTCGGAGTACGCGACGCTTCCGCCGAGCTTCAGCTCGCCGTTGCCCGCGTCCGAGATGCGCGCCTCGCCTCGATAGGTGCCGCGCCCCGGCGCGTAGCCGAACACCGCCCAGGGTCCGTCGAGCTTCGTGGCCGGCGCCTTCCACGCATTGCCGTACGGCAGCTTCTTCGCGAAATAGGCGAACGCCGCGTCGGCCTCGGGAATCCAGCGCATCTCGCGCATCGTGAAGACGACGGTCGGCGAGATGTAGAGGTGGAAGTCCCGGAGCTTCGCCCAGGCCTCGGGCGTCATCCGGTACGAGTGGATCTTGCCCGCGGTGTGGCAGCGGACGCAGGTCGTGTAGATCTTCTCCTCTTCCTTGCCGGAAGGCTCCTCGACCCGCTGCGAGTTGTGCCACAGCGACAGATAGGCCACCTGCGCCTGCTCGTCGGGCGTCAGACTCTGCGTGGCGGCGAGCTCCTTGAGGAGCCGGTCCATCTCGCCTTCGCGGAGCTTCATGCCGTGCAGCCGGCGCATCCGGTCGACGATGACCGTCCACTCCTCCGGGGACGTGCGCACGTCCTCGACGCGTGGAATCCGTCCGTCCGCGGCCGGCACGTGGCAGGTTCCGCACTTGTTCATGACGAGGGATTGCTCGTCGAAGGCCTGCGCGCCGGCGGCCATGCCGGCCAGCGCGAGGCCGGCGACGATCGTCGAAATCCAGTCGTGTCGCATCGGGCGTCTCCCGGAGTCGCGCGGCTCACACCGCCATCATCACGGACTTCGTTTCCGTGAACATGTCGAGCGCGGCGCGTCCCATCTCGCGGCCGATCCCCGACTGCTTGAATCCGCCGAACGGAAGGCTCGCGTCGAGCATGCTGTGGCAATTGACCCACACGGTGCCCGCCTTGATGCGCGGGATCATCCGGTGGACGCGCGCGAGGTCGTTCGACCAGATCGACGCCCCGAGCCCGTACGGCGTGTCGTTGGCGAGCCGGACCGCCTCGTCGACGTCGTCGTAGGGCAGCGCGACCACCACCGGGCCGAAGATCTCCTCCTGCACGACGCGCATGTCCTGCCGCACGTCGACGAGCACGGTCGGCTTGACGAAGTAGCCCTTCTCGCCGGCGCGTCCGCCGCCGGAGGCGACCTTCGCACCCTGCCCGACGCCGCCGTCGATGTAGCCGCACACGCGGTCGCGCTGCACTTCCGACACGAGCGGTCCCAGCTCGCTCGTCGGATCGAGGCCGGGGCCGAGCTTCATGCCGTTCGCGATCGATGCGAGCTCGCTCACGACCTTGTCGAACAACCTTCTCTGCACGTAGAGGCGCGATCCGGCCGTGCAGACCTGGCCCTGATTGAAGAAGATCGCCTGCGCGGCGCCGACCGCCGCCTGCGCGGGGTCCGCGTCGTCGAGCACGATCACCGGCGACTTGCCGCCGAGCTCGAGCGACACGCGCGTCATGTTCTCGACCGCGGCGCGCTGGACGAGTTTTCCCACCGCCGTCGATCCGGTGAACGCGATCTTGGCGACGCCGGGGTGCGAGGCGAGGGCGGCGCCGGCGGTCTCGCCCAGGCCCGTCACGATGTTGACGACGCCGGGCGGGATGCCCGCCTCGAGGATGAGCTGGCCGAGGCGAAGCGCGGTCAGCGGGGTCTCTTCCGCGGGCTTCAGCACCACGGTGCAGCCTGCCGCGAGCGCGGGACCGATCTTCCATGCCGCCATCAGCAGCGGGAAGTTCCACGGGATGATGGCGCCGACGACGCCGACGGGCTCGCGCCGTGTCCACGCGAAGAACTTCGCCTGCGGAATGAACGGCACCGACACGTCGTGCGTCGCACCTTCGATCTTGGTCGCCCAGCCCGCCATGTAGCGCAGGAAGTCCACCGCCATCGCCATGTCGACGTGGCGCGCGAGCATCACCGACTTGCCGTTGTCGAGCGACTCCAGCTCGGCGAGCTCCTGCGCATGGGCCTCGACTCTGTCCGCCAGTGCGAGCAGGAGGCGCTCGCGCTGAACGGGCGACATCGCGGACCAGGGCCCGTCCTCGAATGCGGCGCGTGCCGCGCGCACGGCGCGGTCGATGTCCGCGGCCTTGCCCGCAGGCACGTGCGCGAACACCTCGCCGGTGGCCGGATTGCGGACCTCGATCTGCGCCCCGTCGGCGGCGTCGACCCAGTCGGCGCCGATCAGCATCTTCTTCGGCGCCGCGAGGAACGCATTCGCGGCTTCGCTGATCAGGTGGCGGGTGTTCATGTCCATGTCGGTTCTCCGGTGCGTGGATGCGGGTGAGGGAGGGGGGGCGGAGGTCGAGGGCCGCGGGTCACGGGGCGGCGAGCGCGTGGGTGCCGATGCCGGCGAGTCCGGCCACGGCGACGCGACCGGGCTGGCCGGCCGTCACGGCCGAGAGGGTCTGCCGCTCCGGGCGGACGGCCGTGCGGAACGTGCGCGCGCCATCGGCGCTCGTCGCGACGGCGCCGCCCAGCCCGACGAGCACGATCGTCCCGTCCGCGAGCTGCAACCCCCCGGTCCACGACTGGTCGGTCCCGGTCGGCACGTCGATCCAGGTCTTGCCCTGATCGGACGAGCGCAGCACGTGCCCCCGCATGCCGTGGACGAGCACGCCGCCGTCCTTCAGCGCCATGCCGCCCCAGAGCGAACCGTCGTAAGGGAGCCTCAGCGCGGTCCAGCTCTTTCCGCCGTCGCCGGAACGGAACACCGTCCCGGCCTCGGCAGCGATGAACATCGGGCCGCCGGGTACCGCGAAGATCGCGTTCAGGTGGCGGTCGCGGTCGTCGCCTTCGCCCGGCGCGAACTCCTTCCACGTCCGGCCGCCGTCGTGCGTGGCCATCGCGAATCCGAACGCGCCGGCGGCAATGCCGTGGTCCGCGTTCTCGAACCAGACCGTGAGAAGCACGACGTCCGCTCCGGCATCGCGATTGCGGCTCCAGGTCTCGCCGCCGTCCGTCGTCTCGAGTACCGTGCCGCCGTGGCCGACGGCGAAGCCGCGCCGCGCGTCGACGAAAGCCACCGACGTCAGCATCGAGCGCGTCGCGACCGACTTCGCCTGACGCCAGGTCCTGCCGTCGTCGTCGGATAGGACGACCACACCCCAGTCGCCGACGGCGACCATGCGCTTGCCCGCGCGCGTGATGGCGAGCAACGGGGCCTTGGTCGCCAGCCTGGCCCGGTAGGCGGACTCCGGCGGCTTCGCCGGGGCCGGAGGCTGCGCCCAGGCGCGCGGCGCCCCGAAGATGCCCGCGACGAGGGCGAGGGCCACGACCAGGCCACGCCGCGGCAGGAGGGCGATCATTCGTCCTCCGTCGCGCCGGGCTCGCGGCTCCGCGCGGGGCCGCTCCGCGCGAACGCCTGCGCCCGGGCGGCATCGCGCTCGGCCTCGCCGATCCCGAGCTCGGCGGCGACCCGGCGCATGAGCGATTCCTCGAGCCGCGCGAGCTTTCCGTCCGCGTACACGACTTCCCACAGGAGCTCGACGATCTCGACGCGCTCCGTCGCGTCGAATCCTTCGCGCACCGCGTTGGCGAATATCCAGTCCTCCAGCGCCGCATCGAGCTCGGCGCGCGCCGCGGCGATGAGACGGCCCGCCGTCGCCGCATCGAGGCCGAAACGCTCCCGGACGATTCGCTCCACCGTCGCGAGTTCCCCTGCCCTCAGCGTCCGGTCGCTCTGTGCAAGCTCGACGAGCAGCGCGACGACGGCGATCTCGCGGCGCGAGAACGGCGAGCCCACGGTGTCCCGCGTCGGCGCGGGAGGCGTGCTCAGGAGGGCGAGGAGCCTGTCGAGCATGGCGGCGCGGGTCAATGGGAGAGAAGCGGCGAGCGCACCGGCCGGCGCCGCGGGATCAGGAGGTCGATCATGACGGCCAGCGCGGGCAGCAGCGTGATCGCCATCAGCATGTTGACCATGAACATGAACGTGAGCAGCAGGCCCATGTCCGCCTGGAACTTGAGCTCGGAGAACGACCAGGTGGCCACGCCCACCGAGAGCGTGAGCGCCGTGAAGATCGTCGCGATGCCGGTCTCCCGCAGCGACTGCTTGAATGCCGCCACGATGTCGACGCCCTGCGCGAGGTGGAGCTGCAGCCGGTTGTAGATGTAGAACGCGTAGTCGACGCCGATGCCGACCGCGAGCACCATCACCGGAAGCGTGGCGACGGTGAGTCCTATGTCGAGCTCCTTCATGAACCAGTAGCCCAGGAACGTCGCCAGCGTGAGCGGGAGGCAGCAGGCCACCATCGCGCGCCAGTCGCGGTACGTCACGAGGACCAGCGCGACGATCGTCAGGTAGACGTACAGCATCATCTTGAGCTCGGTGTTCTCGAGCACCTCGTTCGTGGCCGCCTGGACGCCGACGTTTCCGCTCGCGAGGCGCACCTGGATCCCCGGGCCGGGATTCGCCTCCCGGAACGCCTTGACCGCGCCGGTCACCGCCTTGATCGTTCCGGCCTTGTGGTCGGCGAGGTAGAGATGCACGGGCAGCACGGTGCAGCCGGGGTTGTAGAGGCCGGAGCCTTCCGGCGCGAGGCTGATCGCGTTCGCGAGGGACTTCGGGTCGCGCGGCAGCGCAGCCCACTTCGGGTTGCCTTCGTTGAAGCCCGAGAACGCCTGCTTCGCGAGCCACGCGGCGGAGGTGACCGATACGACGCCGGGGACGTTCGCCATCTGCCAGCCGAACTGGTTGAGGTACTCCATCACCGCATGGTCGTAGCAGCCGTCCTTCGGCGTCTCGACGACCACCGACAGCACGTCGAGCCCGAGGTCGAACTTCTCCACGAT
>JAKLIE010000006.1 GCA_022709775.1 Pseudomonadota bacterium | reverse complement strand
CGACGCCGACGTCGCGGCGCTCGCGATCCGCGCCATGTGGGTTCGCGGCGCGCCGCTGATCGGCGCCGTGGGCGCCTGCGGCCTCGCGATGGCGCTCGACCGCGACGCGTCGGACGCGGGGCTCGCTCGCGCGCATGCGGCGCTCGACGCGACGCGGCCGACGGCGGTGAACCTGCGCTGGGCGCTCGATCGCGTGCGCCGCCGCGTCGCGCCGCTCGCGCCGGCCGACCGGGCCGACGCCGCGTGGCAGGAGGCCGACGCGATCGCGGCCGAGGACGTCGCGATCAACCACGCGATCGGCGAGCACGGCGCGCGCATCCTCGAGCGCATCGCCGCGCGCCACGCGGGTCCGGTGAACGTGATGACCCACTGCAACGCGGGCGCGCTCGCGACCTGCGGCTGGGGCACGGCGACCGCGCCGATCTTCCTCGCGCACGCCCGGGGCCTCGCGGTCCACGTGTGGGTCAGCGAGACGCGCCCGCGCCTGCAGGGCGCCAACCTCACGGCGTGGGAGCTGGCGCAGCGCGGAGTGCCGCACACGGTCGTCGTCGACGGCGCGGGCGCCGCGCTGATGCGGCGCCGCGAGGTCGACGTCGTGTTCGTCGGCGCCGATCGCGTGGCGCGGAACGGCGACGTGTGCAACAAGATCGGCACCTACGACAAGGCGCTCGGGGCGAAGGACAACGGCGTGCCGTTCTACGTGGCGCTTCCCTCGCCCACCCTGGACCCCGCGCTCGCCGACGGCGACGCGATCCCGATCGAGATGCGCGCGCCGGACGAGGTGCTCTCGGTGCTCGGCCGCGACGAGTACGGACAGGCGATCCGCGTCGGCGTCGCGCCCGAGCACTGCCGCGCGCTCAATCCGGCGTTCGACGTGACGCCGGCGCGGCTCGTCACCGGGCTGCTCACCGAGCGCGGGGTCGCGACGGCGTCGGAGGCGGGACTCGCCGCCCTCTTCCCGGAGCGCTTCGCGTGAGCGCCCCGGCGCGCGTGCCGCGGGACTCCCGATGAGCGCCGCGCGGGACGCCGGGCGTCCGCTGCGGGAGCGCGTGATCGCCACCGCGCTCGGCATGAATGCGGCGGGGATCAACCGCGCCAAGGCGGGCAACGTGAGCGCGCGCTTGAGCGCGGGCGGCTTCGACGGCTTCCTGATCACGCCGACCGGCGTCGCGTACGACCGGCTCTCGCCCGACGACATCGTCGCGGTCGCGCGGGACGGCGAGGCGCACGGGCGCCTCGCGCCGTCGTCCGAGTGGCGCTTTCACCGCGACGTCTACGCGGCGCGCCCCGACGCGGGCGCGATCGTCCACACGCACGCGCCGTTCTGCACGACGCTCGCGTGCCTCGGCCGCGGCATCCCCGCGTTCCACTACATGGTCGCCGTGGCGGGCGGGCGCGACGTCCGCTGCGCGCCGTACGCCACGTTCGGATCGCAGGAGCTCGCCGACGCCGCAGTGGCCGCGCTCGCTGAGCGCCGGGCGTGCCTGCTCGCGAACCACGGGATGATCGCGATCGGCGCCGACCTCGACCGTGCGCTCGGCCTCGCGATCGAGGTCGAGTCGCTCGCCGAGACCTACTGGCGCGTCCTGCAGGTCGGCGAGCCCGTGCTGCTCGCCGACGACGAGATGGACCGCGTGCTCGCGAAGTTCGCGACCTACGGCCAACCCCTTTCCCGCTGAACCTCCAGGAATGCCATGAAGATCGCAATCGTCGGCGCCGGTGCCATCGGCGGCTTCGTCGGGGCCAGGCTCGCGCTCGCGGGCGAGGACGTCACGTTCATGGTGCGCGGCGCGAACCTCGACGCCATCCGCGCCAACGGATTCAGGCTCGTGATGCACGACGGGACCGAGCACGTCGCGCGCAACGTGAAGGCGTCGAACGACTATGCCGCGACCGGGCCGCAGGACGTCGTGATCCTCGCGACGAAGGCGCACCAGCTCGAGGCCGTCTCCGGGAGCGTGCCGAAGCTCTTCGGCCCGGACACCGCCGTCGTCACGATGCAGAACGGCATCCCGTACTGGTACTTCCACCGTCACGGCGGACCGCTCGCCGGAACGCGCGTCCGAAGCGTCGACCCGACGGGCGCGATCGGCGAGAACATCCCGGCCGGGCGCGTGATCGGATGCGTCGTCTACCCGGCCACCGAGCTCGTCGCGCCCGGCGTGGTGAAGCACATCGAGGGCGACCGCTTCCCGATGGGCGAGCTCGACGGCTCGACGTCCTCGCGCGTGCAGCGGCTCGCCGAGGCGTTCACGCGCGCCGGACTCAAGTCGCCGGTGCTCGACGACATCCGCTCGGAGATCTGGCTCAAGCTGTGGGGCAACCTGACGTTCAACCCGATCAGCGCGCTGTCGCGCGCGACGCTGGTCGACATCTGCCGGTACCCGCCGACGCGGGCGCTGGCCGCGGCGATGATGGCCGAAGCGCAGGCGGTCGGGACCAGGCTCGGCATCACGTTCCGCGTCACCATCGACAAGCGCATCGCCGGGGCGGAGCGCGTCGGCAGGCACAAGACGTCGATGCTGCAGGACATCGAGGCGGCGCGCGAGCCGGAGATCGAGGCGCTGGTCGGCTCGGTCGTCGAGCTGGGGCGGCTGACCGATACGCCGACGCCGCACATCGACAGCGTCTACGCGCTGGTGAAGCTGCTGGCGGCGTCGATCGCGGCCGAGGCGCAGACGCGCGGCTGAGGCCGGCGCGGGAGCGAAGACGCGCCGCCCGCGTTCGGCGGGCGGCGCGTCCGGTGCGCGCGGAATCCCGCGACCGCGCGTTCAGTCGGGAATCGCGTTCAGCAGGTACATCGCCGCCAGCAGGCCCGTCGGCCGTCCGAAGGCTCCCAGCCAGTTCGAGAAGATCGTCTCGATCTCGCCGCCGACGTAGACCTGCGTCAGCGCGCGGTTCACCTCGAGGCGCAGCGCGGAATCGCCGCGCGGCAGCGCGAACGCGTAGGGCTCGTACGAGAAATCCTCGGCGAGCATCGCATAGTCCTTCGGGTTGCCGGCCTGCGCGACGAGACCGACCAGCCGGAGCTTGTCGTTGGCGAACGCGTCCGCCGCGCCCGAGTCGAGCATGGCCATCGCGGCCGCAGGGGTGTCGGCCGGAACGACCGTCGCGGCGATGGCCCTGGCCTTCAGCATCCCGTTGACGCGCGACTCGGTCGTCGTCCCCTTCAGCACGACGATCTTCCTGCCGGCGAGGTCGGCGATGCGATTGACCGGCGACGCGTTGCGAACGACCATCCCGGCGGCGTCGACGAAGACGAGGTTCGAGAAGTCGACGTTCGCGAGGCGCGAGAGCGTCTGCGTCGTATTGGCGCACTCGAGGTCCGCCTTGCCCTCGGCGACCATCTGAAGCCGCTCGGGCGTCGTCCCGTTGATCCAGTTCACCTTGAGGTTCGGCTCGCCGACGGCGCGGCCGATCTGCGCGATCGCGCGCTTGCACAGGTCGATCGAATAGCCGACGGGCTCGTTCTTCGTGTCCGGACCGCTGAACGAGAACGGGAGCGCGTCGGTCGACACCGCGACGTTGATGGCCTTCGCCGCCTTGATGCGGGCGAGGGCGCTCGAGGCCGGCTGGGCGACGGCGGTCGTCGCGACGAGGCTGGCCGAAGCCAGGAGGCCGATGAGGATGCGTTTCACGTTGGATTTCCTTTGGGGGGAGCGGATCCGCGGCTTCGCGCCCGCGGCGGGCGTCGTCCCCGGCGCGCGATCGCCCCGGGCGGACGCGACTGGCGCATGCCGGCGGTGCGCCGGAAGCGTGGGAGCCTGCCGGGCAGGCATGCCGTCAGTCGGGAAGTCGGCGATTTTCCCAGTCCGCGCAGCGCCGGTCAACGAGACACCCGCGGGCGAGCAGGCGCCCGTGCGCGGGGACCGCAGGCCGGGGCCCGGGACCGGTCGAAGGTGGTATCGTCGCCGCTCCCCGCCCATCGCCCCCCCATGGCACGAAAGCTCCTGAAGCGCACGGCCGTCGTGATCGTCGTCGCCCTGATCACGCTCCTCGCGGTGCGCGCGTGGGATTCGACGAGGGGCGCGCCGCTGGAGCCCTGGCACACGTACGTCCCGGAGGAGCTTTCGACCAAGGAGCTCGCCAAGGCCGACTGGGCGAAGTACGTCGCGGCCGAGAACGCGATCTTCGACGCCGTGAGCGCCGAGGTGACGCGCAAGCTCCCGGAAGACGAGCGCGTGCCCTCGAACCGCTACTACGCGGACAGCCCCGTGTATCCGCCTCGCCTCCAGCGCGACTGGAACCGGTCCTACGTGCTGGATCCCGACGGAACGCCGCTGGGAGCGGTCGTGCTCCTGCACGGGCTCACCGATTCGCCCTACAGCCTGCGGCACATCGCGCGGCGCTACCGCGAGCGCGGCTTCGTCGCGATCGCGATCCGCCTGCCCGGCCACGGAACGGTTCCGGCCGGACTCTCCGACGTCGACTGGGAGGACTGGGTGGGGGCGACCCGGATCGCGGTCCGCGAGGCGCGCCGCCGCGCAGGCCCCGACAAGCCGCTGCACATCGTCGGCTTCTCGAACGGCGGCGCGCTCGCGATGAAATACTCGCTCGACGCGCTGGCCGACCCGGCACTTCCGCGCGCCGACCGGCTCGTGCTGATCTCGCCGATGATCGGGATCACGGCTTTCGCACGGTTCGCCGGCTTCTTCGGCTGGCCCGCCGTGTTCCCGTCGTTCGCGAAGGCGGCGTGGCTCTCGGTGGTCCCGGAGTTCAACCCGTTCAAGTACAACTCGTTCCCGGTGAACGGCGCGCGCCAGTCCTCGCTGCTCACGCGCGTGCTGCAGGACCAGATCGCCGACTACGCGCGCTCCGGCAAGCTCGCGGACGTGCCGCCGGTGCTCACGTTCCAGTCGGTCGTCGACTTCACCGTCAGCACGCGCGCGATCGTCACGTCGCTCTACGCGCACCTGCCGGCGAACGGCAGCGAGCTCGTGCTGTTCGACGTGAACCGCAGCGCGGCTTTCGGCGCGCTCATCCGCGCGAGCGCGAACACGGTGCTGAACCGCATCCTCCCGAATCCGCCGCGGGCCTGGCGGACGACGATCGTCACCAACGCCGATGCGCAGCACGGCGACGTGGTCGCGCGCGTCACCGATGCGGGCGCCGCCGACGAGGTCGTGATCCCGCTCCCCGGTCTGTCGTACCCGCGCGACGTGTATTCGCTGTCGCACGTGGCGATCCCGTTCCCGATGAACGATTCGCTGTACGGCCTCGAGCCCGACCCCGCGGACGACTACGGCGTGAACCTCGGCGCGATGGCGCTGCGCGGCGAGACCGGCACGCTGATCGTCTCGCTCGACTCGCTGATCCGCATGTCGGCGAACCCGTTCTTCCCGTTCATGCTCTCGCGCATCGAGGACGGGATCCCCCGTCCCCCCGGACAGCCCGCCGCGCCGGTCAAGTAGCGCGGGCGGCACGGCGCCCCTGCCGTCCATCGCGCCCCGCCCTCCGCCCCCCCGGACGGTCGTCAGGGGTCGTTGTTGCAGTGCAACATACCGCATGGTAGATTGTCGGCCCGTCCGGGAGCGTCCCCTCCCGCAGCGCGCCTGTGCGCGCATTGCCGCGACGCGTTCCGCGCGCGCGTTTGCCCTCCCACCCGTCCCATGGATCGCCGATGCCTCCCACCGCGAAGACGAAGAAGAAGCCTGCCTTGAAGCGGACCCCCGCGAAACGCGCCGGCGACGCGCCGGTGCTCGTCGACTTCGCGCTGCAGGGCGGCGGCTCCCACGGCGCGTTCGCGTGGGGCGTGCTCGACCGCGCGCTCGAGGAGCCGAGGATGAAGCTCGAAGGCATCTCGGGCACGTCGGCGGGCGCGATGAATGCGGCGGTCCTCGCCGACGGCTACACCGAGGGTGGCGCCGAAGGCGCGAGGGAGGCGCTCGAGCGCTTCTGGAAGCAGGTCTCCGAGGCGGCGCGCTTCAGCCCGTTCCAGCGCGGACCGCTCGACATCCTGATGGGACGCTGGACGCTGGACAACTCGCCGATCTACGTCGCGATGGACCTCGCTTCGCGCCTGTACTCGCCGTACGACCTCGGCATGGCCGCGCTCAACCCGCTGCGGGACATCCTCGCCTCGAACATCGACTTCGAGCGCCTGCGCGCGTCGCCGATCAAGGTCTTCGTGACCGCGACGAACGTGCGCACCGGGCGCGGCCGCGTGTTCCGCAACGCAGAGCTCACACCGGAGGCGCTGCTCGCGTCGGCCTGCCTGCCGACGATGTTCCAGGCGATCGAGATCGACGGCGACCCGTACTGGGACGGCGGCTTCTCCGGCAACCCGACGATCATGCCGCTGGTGCGCGAGTGCTCCTCGAGCGACACGATCCTCGTGCAGATCAACCCGGTCGAGCGTCCGGGCACGCCGCGCTCCGCGCGCGACATCCTGAACCGGCTGAACGAGATCTCGTTCAATTCGCCGCTGCTGAAGGAGCTGAAGATGATCGCGCTGCTGCAGCAGGCGGCGGATCCCGGCGACCGCGAAGGCAGGGCCTGGGCGCGCATGCGCATCCACCGCATCTCGACCGGCATGATGACCGACCTCGGCGCGTCGTCCAAGCTCAACGCCGAGTGGCCGTTCCTGTGCATGCTCCGCGACGAAGGCCGTCGCTGCGCCGACGAGTTCATCGCCGCCCACGCCGGCGACCTCGGCAGGCGGTCGACCTACGACCTCGACGAACTGCTGGAAGGGCACTGACCCATGGGACTCGTCGGCATCCTGGCCGGACTGGCGCTGCTCATCGGCCTCGCGTACCGGGGCTGGAGCGTCCTGCTGCTCGCTCC
This sequence comes from Pseudomonadota bacterium, assembly GCA_022709775.1. Next base: position 6,032 of record JAKLIE010000006.1, on the reverse strand, counting down.
GCTGGCCGCGCTCGTCGCAGCGCTGTTCGCGGGCGACCCGCTGCTCGCCCACTGGACGCAGACGTTCATGGTCAGCGCCGCGGGGTTCGTCGCGCAGTTCTTCCCGATCTTCCTGCTCGGCGCGCTGTTCGGGAAGCTGATGGACGACAGCGGATCGGTGCGATCGATCGCGCAGTTCATCGGCGCGAAGCTGGGCGCGCGTCGCGCGATTCTCGCGGTCGTGATCGCGGGCGCGATGGTCACCTACGGCGGCGTGAGCCTGTTCGTCGCGTTCTTCGTGCTGGTCCCGATGGCGCAGGCGCTGTTCCGCGAGGCGAACATCCCGCACCGCCTGATGCCGGCCGCGATCGTTCTCGGCACCTCCACGTTCACGATGTCCGCACTGCCGGGCACGCCGGCGATCCAGAACGCGATCCCGATGCCGTTCTTCGGCACCACGCCGTTCGCAGCGCCTGGGCTGGGCATCATCGCGTCGGCGATCATGATCGCGTTCGGCCTCTGGTGGCTCGCGTACCGCGAAGGCGCCGCCCGCCGGGCGGGCGTCGGCTACGGCTTCGAGCCGCCGGTGGCGCCGGACGAGGCCGCGGAGGATCCCGTGGTCCGCGAGCGCGCGACCGCCTCGCGCGAATTCGACCCGGCCGAGCTCCAGCACGGCAAGCGCAGCGACACGCAGCCCACGATCGTGGTCGCCGCGCTGCCGCTCGCCATCGTCGTGACGGTCAACCTGCTGATGAGCATGGTCGTGCTGCCGCGGATGAACGTCGACTTCCTGGCCGACGAGCGCTGGGGTTCGACGAGCCTCGCCTCCGTCGGCGGCGTGTGGTCGGTGGTCGTGGCGCTCGCCGTCGCGATCGTCGTGCTGATCGCGATGAACCGCGGCCGGCTCACGGACCTGCGCGCGAGCATGGACGCCGGCGCGAACGCGTCGGTGCTGCCGGTGTTGGGCGTCGCGAGCCTCGTCGGGTTCGGCGCGGTCGTCGCGGCGCTGCCGGCGTTCGAGCTCGTGCGCGAATGGGTGCTGGGGCTCGAGGGCGGCCCGCTCGTGTCGCTCGCGGTCTCGACGAACGTGCTGGCCGCGCTCACGGGATCCGCCTCGGGCGGCCTCACGATCGCGCTCGACGCGCTCGGCGGCACCTACATGAAGCTCGCCGCGGAGCTCGGCATCGATCCCGCGCTGATGCACCGCGTGGCGGTGATCGGCGCCGGCACGCTCGACAGCCTGCCGCACAACGGAGCGGTGGTGACGCTGCTCGCGGTGTGCGGATCGACGCACGGCAAGAGCTACTTCGACATCGTGATGGTCGGGATCGTCGGCGCGATCGTCGCGCTCGTCGCGGTGATCGTGCTCGGGACGATGTTCGGGTCGTTCTGACGCGCCGGCCGGCGCAGCTTCGACGCTGCGCGAACGTCGGCCGGTCCGCCGCGTCCGGCGGAGGCTTCAGTCGGCCGCCAGCGTGCGGCGCCGCGCCGCGAGCAGCCCGGCGCCGAACGCGACGAGGACGCCCGCGACGACCGTCGCGCCGAACGCCAGCTCGCGACCTTCGGCCCACTCGTCGACGGCCGGCAGGAACACCTTCGCGACGGTGAACAGGCCGACGGCGAGGCTGATGCCCGCCACGGCCAGCGCCATCACGCGCGACGCGATCGCGGCCGTTCGATCGGCACGGCGCACGAGCGCGTGGATCCACGCGCCGTTCGCCCCGTCGACGACGAGCATCCCGAGGACGAACAGCCCGGCGACGAAGAGCGCGTCGCCGACCCCGCCAAAGCGTGCGGCCGCGAGCGAGAACAGGGCCGCCTGCGACACGGTGTCGAACGACAGCGCGAACAGCGCCCCGACCGCGGCCACGGCCCACGCGCGACGCACCGTCAGCACGCGACCGAGCAACCGCGCCTTGAGCCCGGCCGGCGCGACGACCGCGCCCGGCTCCGCGACGAGCACCGCGCGGACGTTGAGGAACGCGAGCCCGAACAGGAACGCGACCGAGACGCCGATGCCCGTCATCTCGAGCCACTTCGGCGTCTCCCATGCCGCCGACAGTGCGCCCGCGGCCCACGCGACCAGCAGCACGACGGCGCCGTGGCCCAGCGAGAACAGCGCGCCCGCGAGCCGCGCCAGCCGCGGGTTGTCGCGGGCGTTGTAGCGCGTGATGCCGTCGATCGTCGCCAGGTGGTCGGCGTCGAACCCGTGTCGCAGCCCCAGCACGAACGCCAGCACGCAGAGGGCGGTCCAGGTGGCGGGCAGCGTGTCCATCGATGCGATCTCCGGTGGCGGCGTCGGCCGTCCGCCGGCGAACGGTAGGAAACCTTATATCGAAATTCCTACCGCCGGGCAACGGCGGTCGCCCGACCGGGCGCGACGGGTCACGACTTCGGGATCAGGTGCAGGTGCCCGTGGTGATGGTGGTAGCGGCGGCCGCCGCCGCCCGAGTGCGTGTCGCCGCTGTCGACCGTGACCAGGTTGAGCGCGAGGTGCCTGACGCCGCGCTCGGCCTCGGTGCGCTGGGCGAGGCCGACGACGGCGGTCACCGGGCCCTTGAGCGCGACGGTCTCGAGGCAGTTCTCGTGGTCGAGGTGCACGTGCATCGTCGCGACCACCAGGTCGTGGTGCGCGTGCTGCGCCTCGGTCAGCCGCTCGGCGAGCCTGCGCTCGTGATGGTTGTAGACGTACGAGAGACTCGCCACGCAATGCGCCTTCGCGTCGCGCCCCTGCCGGCTCGCCTCGATCTCGCGCCGCAAGAGGTCGCGCATCGCCTCCGAGCGGCTCGTGTAGCCCCGGGCGCGGATCAGCGCGTCGAACTCCTGCGCCAGTCGCTCGTCGAGCGACATCGTGATGCGTTCCATCGTCGGCTCCTTGGGCCCGGTCGGCATCCCGCGGATCGAGCCGCGGCACCCGGCCGGGGTTCAGACTGACGCAAATCCGCGCGAGGCTCAAGCCTCGTCCGCGGGACGCCGCGGATGCGCACCCCGTGGTGCGCACCGGCGCCCGGGACGGCGAATGCGTTGTCAGCCCGACGGCGCGTCGCGATAATGACGCGACGCGCGAGCGTGGCCGCGGGCCGGTCCGGGGCATCGCTCCCGTTGCCCGCGACGCTCCCGTCGCGCGCGCACCGGCCGGAAGGGACGATGACCGCCTCACGCGACGAGACCGTCGAGCCTGCCGATCGGGTGCCCGAGCGCACGATCCTGCTGGTGGTGTGCGGCTACGCCGCCGCCTTCGTCGTCTTCGGGCTCGCGGTCGACGGCCCCGCGCAGGTGCTGCGCGGCCTCCTCGAGATCGTCACGACGCGCGACGCGCTGCTCACCGACTACTTCGGCACGGGAGGCATCGGCGCGGCCTGCGTGAACGCCGGCCTGCTCACGCTCTGCGCGTGCCTCGTCTACCGCCTGACGAACGCGAAGATCGGCGGCGCCGCGGTCGCGTGCCTGTTCCTCGTCCTCGGCTTCGGGCTGTTCGGCAAGAACCTGCTCAACATCTGGTCGATCGTGCTCGGCGTGTACCTGTACGCGCGATTCCGGGGCGAGCCGTTCGCGAACCACGTCAACACGGCGTTCTTCGGCTCGGCGCTGGCCCCGATCTTCTCCGAGATCCTGTTCGCCACGACGTTGCCGTTCGAGATCCGGCTGCCTCTGGCCGTCGGCACGGCGCTGGTCGCCGGCTTCATCCTGGCTCCCGTCGCCGCCCAGCTCTTCAAGGCGCACATGGGCTACAGCCTGTACAACATGGGCTTCACCGCGGGCATCGTGGGCACCGTGATCGTCGCCACGTACAAGTCGTACGGCTTCGTGCCCGACCCGGTCATGATCTGGACGACGGGCAACAACCTGCTGCTGGGAAGCTTCGTGGCGGCCCTCTTCGCGTCGATGGTCGCGATCGGCTGGACCCTCGAGCGGTCGCTGCCGTCGCGCCTGAAGGAGATCATGGGCACGACCGGCCAGTCGCCGAGCGATTTCATCGCGATCGCGGGCTTCGGGCCGGCCCTCGCCAACATGGGTCTCGCCGGCGCGACCGGCACGATCTACGTGCTGCTGATCGGCGGCGACCTCAACGGACCCGTCGTCGGCGCGATCCTGACGATCGTGGGATTCGCGGCGTACGGCAAGCATCCGCGCAACATCGTCCCGATCATGGTCGGCGTGTTCATCGGATCGCTCGCCAAGCCGTGGGGCGCGGCCGATCCGTCGATCACGCTCGCGGCGCTGTTCGGGACCACGCTCGCGCCGATCGCGGGGCGCTTCGGCTGGCACTGGGGCGTCGTGGCGGGCGTCGTGCACTCGTCCGCGGCGATGAGCGTCGGATGGCTGCACGCGGGACTCAACCTGTACAACAACGGCTTCGCCGCCGGCATCGTCGCATCGGTGCTCGCCCCGGTGATCATCGCGATCCGGGAGCGAACCCGGCGCGGCGACGCGCCGGCGCCCCCCGGCCCGACGGATCCGCCGCCGCCGGCACGCTGAGTCCGCGCCGGCGCCGCGCTACTCGTCGCGGTCGAAGGACTGCTTCGGCAGCAGGAAGAGCCAGGTCACGAGGACGAACGGTCCGGTGAGCGCGGGAATCGCGAGCGGCGTCAGCGCCACGTTGAACGCCGCCTGTGCGACGACGGTGAACACCGTTCCGAGCGCCGCGTACGCCGCGACCCGCGCGCCCGGCGCATGGAACACCGCGCCGAGCGCGATCGCGGTCAGGACCGGGCTGAACCCGAGGAGTCCGCCACCGATGAGGTCGCTTTCGGCGCCGAGCAGGTGCGCCGTGGCGACCGCGAGAATCGCGCCGCCGAGCGCGAACGCCGCCGCGGCGATCGAGTTGACGGCCAGCCCCGCGAGCAGGAGCAGCGCGGCGAGGGTGCTGCCCTTCAGGAACACCTGCGAGATGCTGTGCAGCACGCCCTGCACGAAGTCCCCGGGCCCGAGCCGGGTCGCCGCCACCGACTCGAACGGCGCGACCACGCCCGCCGAGGGCAACGCGGTGCCCGCGAGACCCGCGAACCCGTACGTCGCGAGGAGCAGCAGCCAGGTGACGAGCACGAAGGGGAACGTCAGCGCGGGAATGCCCCAGGGCGCGAGCGCATTCGCCGTGGCCCGCATCGCGACGACCGACACGGCGGCGCCCAGCACGACGCAGGCCCACAGCAGCGGCCCGGGCGCGACGAACGTGGCGAGCGCCAGGCCCACGAGCACGCCGTTGAAGCCGTAGAGCCCCGAACGCAGCGACTCGCGGTCGACGCGCAGCCATCGCGCGGCGAGCGTCGAGACGACGACGGCGACCACGCCGGCGATCGCGATCCGGGGCACGCCTGCCGCGTACGAGCCCCACGCGATGCCGGCGAGGAACAGCGCGCCGGAGAGCGGATTGTCCTGGAACATCACCTGCCCGATGCCGCGCAGGTTGACGTCGACGAAGCGAAGCGCGCCCGACGACGCGCAAGCCGATTCCCAGGACGACAGGAGCTTCTTCATTCGACGCCTCCCTCGATGCCGCGAGCCCGCCCGCGCAATCGTCGCGGGCTCGCCAGCCCTACCGCCAGTAGAAACCGGTCGGGACGGCCGCGCCGGTGATCTCCTCGCGCGCCACCGCCCAGAATTCCCGCACCTTCTCCTTCACCCGCCCGGTCTCGCGACCGAGCACCTTGTAGACGAGGCCCGCGTCGTTGGGCAGCCGGCACGCGCCGTGCGCGACGCCGTGCTCGAGGTCGACGTCCGCGCCGATGCGCTCGTGGACGCGGTCGGCCATGTCCTTCGGGGTGCACAGGATCACGTTCGCGAACACGTCGAAGCCGTCCATCACGCCGGTCTGCCGGATCGGGTGCTTCCGCGGCTCGATCAGGAGCTTCTCGGTGAACAGCAGGCGGCCGTCGGGCCGCGTCGCCGACGTCGAGAGCGACAGCACGGTCATGCCGAAGCACTCGTCCGCGCGATGGTGCAGGCGCCCCGGCTGCACGATCTCCGAGCACAGCACGGACGCCGTCGAGGCGACGGTGATCCGGGTCTCGCTCGCGAAACGCGAGCTCCGGTGCGGGATCAGCGGGTCGGGA
>JAKLIE010000059.1 GCA_022709775.1 Pseudomonadota bacterium | reverse complement strand
TCGGCCGCGACGAGGCCGAACGGCTCTTCCCAGCGCGACGGCACCGCCTGCACCCACGCGGTGCCGAGCGCGCGCTCCATCTCGTCCTGGGCGAGGTGGCCGGCGAACTCGACCGCGTCGCGGATGCCGAGTTCGCGCGCGAGTCGCTCGAGCCCGATCCGCTCCGGGCCGTCCCCGGCGACGATCAGCCGCACCTCGGGCATGCGCTCGCGCAGGAGCGCGATCGCCCGCAGGAGCACGTCGACGCCCTTCTTGGGGACGAGCCGGCCCGCGAAGCCGACCACGGGCGTCGTCCCCAGCGGAGGGCGTGGCGGACGCATCGGCACGCCGTTGGGGATCGCCTCGTCGACGCGGATGCCCTCGGCCCGCAGCCGCCGAGCCACCCATTCGCTGTTCGAGACGACGCGATCGAACACGTCGAGCGCGGTCAACCGACGCTGTACGAGCGCGCGCGCCACGCCCGGCCAGGACATGCAGCCCGCCGCGTGGCAGGCGATCCCCGCACGATGCCGGCAGGGCGTGCCGTCGGGCAGCGTCTTCGTGTTGATCGGGCAGACGAGGTTGTAGTTGATGACGTGGAGCAGGCTCGGGAACGGCCGCAGCAGCGGCAGGACCAGCGGCGACAGCTGCGTCAGGAACATCTTGACGTGCACGACGTCCGGCCGGAACTCGCGCAGCACGGTGCGCAGGCGCGCCGCCGCGTGCGGATTCGCCGCCTGCAATACGCGCCGCAACGGCGACACCGTGCCGAAGCACTGCTGGTCGGACACGAGCGGCAGCGGCAGCGGGAGCGCGGTGCTCGTGAACAGGATCGCCTCGTGGCTCCGGCGGCGCAGCGCGTCGCGCAGCGCCACGATCATCACTTCGGCGCCGCCGCTGAGCGTGCCGTAGTCGTGCAGCAGGAGAACCCGCATCGCGGCGGCTACGCCATGAAGCGCGCGCGGTCCGCGGCGTCGAGGTGCGGCTCGCGGTCCAGGTCGTAGAGGCCGGCCTTCACGGCGCTGCGGCCCGCGCCGAACGCGAAACCGGCGGCCTGGGCGACGGCGTCCAGCACCAGCGCGAGCGCGAGCAGCGGCGCGATGACCGGCATCTCCACGCGGGCGGGGTGCGCGCGCAGTCCCGGCCACATTGCGCGCAGCCGGAGCAGCGGAAAGGCCGGGCTCGCCGCCGCGTACAGCACTCTGCGCCCGCGCGACCATCCCTCGGCGCGCGCGCGCGTGTCGGCGGACGCGCGCCCCGAGTGGAACCGCAGTCGCAGCATCGAGCGCATCAGGGAAGGATTGAGGTGCCCCATGCGCGCGCCGGTCTCGCGAAAGAAGCGGTGGCCGTCGCGCCGGAGCGTGTCGAGGAGGCCGCCGTCGCGCGCGAGCGCGTCCGGGAGGCCGTCGCCGAAGGCCAGGAGCGCGTCGCGGCGGAAGGCCGAGTTGTTGCGCGGTATGCGCGCGACCTCGCCTCCCCTCGCCGTCTCGTCGTGCCGGCCGTAGGTCATCAGGTGCTCGACCCAGCTCGTCGCGGTGTCCGTGTTCGCGTTGGTGATGATGCTGCCGACGGCCGACCACGGCCCCTCGAACGCCCGCACGATCGCCGCGGCCCAGCCCGGATCCGGATACACGTGGTTCTCGAGGAGCGCGACGAGCGGGGCGGAGGCCAGGCGGATGCCGGGGACGAACGCGCGCTCCACTTCGTCGAACGGCCCGACGGCAAGGCAGCGCCACCGCGCGAATCCGGCCGTCTCGGAAGGCGCGAGATCGTCGAACGCACCCGCTTCCGGGCCGATGAGGATGACCTCGACGCGATCGGCGATCGTCTGCGCGCACAGGTGGCGCAGCGTCCGCCGCACGGTCCGGCCGCGACCGCTCGTCGCGACGAGTACGGTCAGCGCGGGCGCCGCGGCCGTCACGTCTCCGCTCCGTCCTTGCGTCCCGATCGCGCACCCCGCGGCTCGCGCGGCGCTGCGGCGATCCATCCGCCGTGGTAGCAGGCCACGCCCGCGACCAGCAGCGCGAGCAGATAGGCGGACTCGCGCCACGACAGACCGGACGCGGCGACGGTGTCGCGGAAGATGCCCAGCCGCTCGCCGTTCGAGAGCGGCCTCGCGGGCACGATCGTCGAGTAGCGGCGCGCGCTCCTGCCGTAGAGAAAGGCCTTGCGGAAGTAGGCGGACGCCCGGTCGATCTCGAGGTGGTCGACCACCGCGTCTGGCTGGTAGCGCACCGCATCGACGCCCCAGCGGGCGAGCACCCGGTGCACGAAGATGACGTCCGAGCCGCGCGCCCCCTCGTCGAACGCCCCGACGGCGTCGAACGCGTCGCGGCGGGCCGCCATGTTGTTCGTGTGGCCGTAGTAGACGGCGGGGTCCCGGCTCCCGAGCACGAACACCTCCTTTCGATGGTCGTACTCGCCGAGGAGCCGCACCGCGGTCGTCTTTCCCGCGGGCAGGTCCCGGCCCATCACCACCTGCACGGTCGGATCCGCCAGCGGCGAGGTCAATCGCCGCAGCCAGTTCGGCCGGGGGACGCAGTCGCCGTCCGTGAAGACGATCCATCGTCCCTGCGCGTGCGCGAGACCGCGGTTGCGGGCGGCGTACGCGCTCTGCCGCGGCTCGGCGAGCAGCCGGACCGACGCGCGGCGACGCGCGACCGCCGCCGTGGCGTCGGTCGAGTTGTTGTCGACGACGATGATCTCGCGCGAGTGCTTCGGCAGGTCCTGCCGCTCGAGGCCGTCGAGGCAGGCATCGAGGGTCCGCGAGGCGTTGAACACGGGCACGACGATCGAGACGTCGATCATGGCGCGACCCGAACGCCTTCGCGCGCCGAGCGCTCGGCCGCGAGCACGACCGCGAGGCTCGCCATCCCGTCGTCGAGGTCGGGCTTCGTCGGGCCGCCGCCGCGGGCCGCAGCGACGAACGCCCGCAGCGCGAGCGCGAACGTCGTGTCCCGCGGCGGAAACAGCGCGTCGCGAAGCGCGCGCGGTACCCCGCCGGCGACCCCCAGCGCCGACAGAAGACGCGCCGCCGTCCCGAAGTCCCGGTGTCCGGGCGACCGGTGCAGGCGCGACGAACGGTAGCGGTCGAACACCAGCCGGCCCCGCGTGCCATGGACCTCGATCCGGTCCTCCTCCGTCGCGGCGAGCGACGCGCACAGCGAGACGAGCGGTCCCGTCGAAAGCCGCAGCGCCGCGACGGCCGTGTCGCCGTCGCTTCGCGCGGACATCGAGAGCGCGCTCACGTCGACGATCTCGGCGTCGAACAGGAACCGCAGGAGATCGACCTGGTGACCCGCGAGGTCGAGCAGCGCGCCTCCCCCGGTTTCCCGGAGCCGCTTCCACTCCGGAAGCGCGCGCCGCGCGCCGGAGAAGCTCGTCCGCACCAGCGTCACGTCGCCCGCGCGGCCGCGCGCGACCTCGCTCTTCAACGCCAGCGCCAGCGGATGGAACCGGTGGTTGAATCCGACCATCCCGGCGGTGCCGGCGCGCCGCCACGCATCCAGCATCGCGCGTCCTTCGTCCGCCGAGGTCGCGAGCGGCTTCTCCACGTAGACGTGCAGCCCGCGCGCGAACCCGGCCACCGCCGCGTGCGCGTGCAGCGCCGGCGGCAGGCAGATCACGATCGCATCGAGAGGCTGCGCGTCGAGCAATTGGGCGAAGTCTGCGTGGCAGGCGGCGCCGGGCGCCAGCGCCCGGCATGCTTCGCGCGCTTCGGCCACCGGATCGGCGATCGCGGCGAGCGCGACGCCGGGCATCGAGGCGAGGATCGGCAGGTGGAAGCGGCGCGCGATGCGCCCGGCGCCGAGCAGTCCGACGCGCAGGCGGCCCGCGCCCTCGTTCCGCATTACGTCCCGGGCAATCACGGCCTGTCCTTCGGAAGCGACTCCGACGGTGCTTCCGTGCCGCCGCTCAGGCCGCCGCGAACGCGCGGTCGATCTCGCGGCGCAGTTCGCCGTAGGTCCGCGTCACGGGGAACTGCGGGAATTCGCGGATCACGTTCTCGGGCGGATGGAACAGGATGCCGCCGTGCGCCTCGCCGAGCATCGCGGTGTCGTTGTAGCTGTCGCCCGCCGCGACGATCCTGAAGTTGAGCTCCTTCAGGCGTTTCACCGCTTCCCGCTTCTGGTCCGGCATCCGCAGCCGGTAATCCGCGATCATGCCGTCGCCGTCGACCACCAGCGAGTGGCAGAAGAGCGTCGGCGCTCCGAGCTGGCGCATGAGCGGGCGCGCGAACTCGTAGAACGTGTCCGACAGGATGATCACCTGGTAGTCGTTACGCAATGCGTCGAGGAAGTCGCGCGCGCCCGGCATCGGTCCCATGGCGCCGATCGCGTCCTGGATCGCGGCGATGCCGAGCCCGTGCTGCTTCAGGATCGCGAGCCGCGCCTTCATCAGCTTGTCGTAGTCGGGCTCGTCGCGGGTCGTGCGCCGGAGCTCGGGAATGCCGGTGCGCCGGGCGAATTCGATCCAGATCTCCGGGACCAGGACGCCTTCGAGGTCGAGACAGACGATGCGCATGCAGGTGCTCGCGGGAAGAGGTTCGCCGGGACGCGGCGGGGGGGCGCCGCGGCCGGCGGCAGCGGCGCGTCGGCTGCATCACCCGTCGGCTCGACCCGGCGCCGGGTCGAGGTGGCGGCATTCTACCAACCGGGACGCCGTCGGCGCGGCGTGTGCGCGCGCGCCAGCCGGAGCGACCTCCGAGCGAAGATGCGGACCGGGCCTGCCGGGGCCGGAACCTCCTTCGACCCTCCGGGGCCCGCAACCCCCGCGAACGTCCTCGCGGGGCGACGCCCCGGGAAGCGCTACTGGTTTTCGAGCACGATCTCCTCGATCGTGTGCGCGGCCCGCTTGCAGTTGTAGAGGACGTCTTCCTGTGCCGTGTAGAAGCGGCGCATCTTGATCGCGTGCCAGGCGGCCGCCTCGTCGCCCTCGACGGCGAAGAGCTTCGTGATCGCCTCGCGCATCGTGGCCGCGCCGCGGTCCTCGAGCTGCTCGATCTCGTGGCAGATCGCCGTGACCTCCGCCTGGCGCCTGCGGTCGGCGAGGACGATCACCGCGCGATGCAGGCGCTGGCAGGCGTCGGCGCCGAGCGACGCCATCACCCGCGCCTCGGACGTCGAGCTCCCGATGTGGTACATGCGAACCGCGTTCGCGACGCTCTGCAGCGTGTCGAGCACGCGATCGAGGTCCTTCATCAGCGTGTGCATCTGCTGGCGGTTGAGCGGCGTCGTGAACGACTCGTACAGAAGCCGGATGTACTGCGCCTTGATGTCGTCGGCGCTGTTCTCGTTGACGTTCACCTCGTCGATCAGCTTCGCGGGGTCCTGCACGGCGGGGGCGCCCAGCGCCGTCAGCAGCCGCATCGTGGCGGTCGCGCCGCCGACCAGCCGGTCCGTGTGCGAAGCGAGGAGCTGGAAGAACGTCCCGCGCTTCGGCATCACCTTGTCGAGCATGGCGTGGGCCTCGCGCTCAGAGGAAGCTGCGTCCGAGGTACCAGAACAGCGCGGCGACGAGCCCCGCGGCCGGAATCGTCAGCACCCACGCGGCCACGAGATTGAACGTGATGGCCCACCGCACCGCGCGCACGTCCTGCGCGGTTCCCACGCCGACGATCGAGCCGGTGATCGTGTGCGTGGTCGACACCGGGATGCCGCCGGCGGTGGCGAGCCCCAGGCTGATCGCCCCGCCCATCGACGCGCAGGAGCCGCTGACCGGCGTCAGGCGCGTGATCTTCGAGCCCATCGTCTTCACGATCCGCCAGCCGCCGAGATACGTGCCCCACGCGATCGCGCCGTAGCACGCGTAGACGACCCACATCGGCAGCGTGGCGACGTCCGTCGTCGAGACGCCGGCGGTGATCAGCAGCAGCCAGATGATGCCGATCGTCTTCTGCGCGTCGTTGCCGCCGTGGCCGAGGCTGTAGGCGGCCGCTGCGAAGAGCTGGCCGAAGCGGAAGTAGCTGCCCGCCTGGTGCGGCGTCCGGTTCCGGAAGATCCACGCGACCGCCACCATCAGGAGTCCGCCTATCAGGAACCCGATCAGCGGCGAGATGACGATGAAGGCGAGGATCTTGCCGAAGCCGTTCCACACGATCGGCGCGAAGCCGCCGGCCTTGGCCACCGTCGCGCCCACGAGGCCCCCTATCAGCGCATGCGACGACGACGACGGAATGCCGAAGTACCAGGTGACGACGTTCCACGCGAGCGCGCCCATCAGCGCGCCGAAGATCACGATGTGGTCGACGAACTGCGGGTCGACCGTCCCCTTGCCGATCGTCGCGGCGACCTTGAGCTGGAACACCCAGAGCGCGAGGAAGTTGAAGGCCGCCGCGAAGACCACCGCCTGCTTCGGCGTCAGGGCGCCGGTCGCGACGATCGTGCTGATCGAGTTCGCGCCGTCGTGGAACCCGTTCATGAAGTCGAACGCCAGCGCGACGGCGACGAGCAGCACGAGCGTCCAGAGGCTGATGGTCAGCTGTTCCATGGTCGTCGGGCCCGTCGGTGCCGCCCCCTCTCGGCCTGCCGCCGCGCGGTGCCTACGTGTTCTCGATCAGGATCTCTTCGATCGTCTTGGCGGCGTCCTCGCAGCGGTCGAGGACCTCTTCCTGGAGCGCGTAGAACTCGCGCAGCTTGATCGCCGTCCACACGCTCGCCTCACCGCCGAAGAGGGCCGCGATCGCCTTGCGCTGGACGCGGTCCGCCTGCGACTCGATCGCGTCGATCTCCCTGCACAGGTCGACGGTCTCCTTCCGGTGCGTCTTGTCGGGCAGCGCGATCACGGCACGGCTGAGGCGCATGCACGCGTCGGCGCCGAGCGCCGCGAGTTCGCGGGCCTCGGCCGTCGATTCCCTGATGTTGTACATGCCCACGGCGTTGGCGACGTCCTGGATCGCGTTGAGCACCAGGTCGAGACCGATCGTCAGCGTGTGGATCTGGTCGCGGTTGATCGGCGTGGTGAACGAACGGTGCAGCAGCTGGATGAGCTCGTACTTGATCCTGTCGCCGGCCTGCTCGTTCAGGTTGACCTCCGCGATCAGCACCGGGATGTCCGCGGTGCCGCTGCCCAGGCCGTTCATCAGGTGCAGCACGGCGTTCGCGCCGGCGACGACGCGGTCGGCATGCGCCGCCAGCAGCTCGTAGAACTCCTTGCGCTGAGGCATCAGGCTGCTGAACACGAAGGGCTCCTCGATGCGACGGCCGATTCCGGATCCGGCGTGCGGACAACGCGCGATGCTGCCGCCCGGGAAAACGGGGGTCGGGGCGTCGCCGTCATCGGTCGCGACGCCGGACGTCTGCGGCAGTCACCTGCGCGCGGTCGAGCATACGCGGCGAACCCGCACCGGCATTGACGCGGGTCAAGCCGGGGGCGGCGCACCCTCGTACGCCGATCCGCCGCGCGAGCCCGTCGGCCGGGAAATGCAAACGCCCCGCGCGAAGCGGGGCGTTTCACATGCGTCCGCCTCAAGCCGGACGCTCAAAGGCTCGTCACTCCCCCTCGAGGAAGCTCCTCAGCTTCTCGGACCGCGACGGATGCCTGAGCTTCCGCAGCGCCTTGGCCTCGATCTGGCGGATGCGCTCGCGCGTGACGTCGAACTGCTTGCCGACCTCCTCCAGCGTGTGGTCGGTGTTCATCTCGATGCCGAAGCGCATGCGCAGCACCTTCGCCTCGCGCGGCGTCAGCGTGTCGAGGATGTCCTTGCAGACGTCGCGCAGGCTCGCGTTCACGGCCGCGTCGGACGGGGCGACCGTCGACTGGTCCTCGATGAAGTCGCCGAGGTGCGAGTCGTCGTCGTCGCCGATCGGCGTCTCCATCGAGATCGGCTCCTTGGAGATCTTGAGGATCTTGCGGATCTTCTCCTCGGGCATCTCCATCTTGACCGCGAGCGTCGCGGGATCGGGCTCCTGGCCGGTCTCCTGCAGGATCTGGCGGCTGATCCGGTTCATCTTGTTGATCGTCTCGATCATGTGCACCGGGATGCGGATCGTGCGCGCCTGGTCGGCGATCGAGCGGGTGATCGCCTGCCGGATCCACCAGGTGGCGTAGGTCGAGAACTTGTAGCCGCGGCGGTACTCGAACTTGTCGACCGCCTTCATCAGGCCGATGTTGCCCTCCTGGATCAGGTCGAGGAACTGCAGGCCGCGGTTCGTGTACTTCTTCGCGATCGAGATCACGAGGCGCAGGTTCGCCTCGGTCATCTCGCGCTTCGCCTTGCGCGCCTTCGCCTCGCCCGTGGACATCTGCTTGTTGATGTCCTTCAGGTCCTTCAGCGGAATCATCACGCGCAGCTGCAGGTCGACG
>JAKLIE010000058.1 GCA_022709775.1 Pseudomonadota bacterium | reverse complement strand
GAATCCGTCGCTCGTGTTCCACACGATCGCGGTCGAGAGCGGGACGCTCGCGTTCACCTGGGAGGGCGACAACGGGTTCGCGCAGACCGAGACGGCCGCGATCCGCGTCACATGAGCGCTCGCCGCACGGCGCTCGCCGCCACCGCATTCGCGGTTGCCGGGGCGTGCGCGTCGTTCGCGTCCGGGCAGGCCGACACGCGCCGCTCCGGCGCCGAGTTCATGAGTCCGGCGACGCAGGCGATCGAGCGCGACGACACGCAGAACCCGGCGATGCTCTGGGTCGCGGACGGCGAGGCGCTCTGGATCCGCAAGGCGGGCAGGGCGGGCAGGGCCTGTGTCGACTGCCACGGCGACGCGCGAATCTCGATGCGGGGCGTCGCGGCGCGCTACCCGGCGTTCGACGCCGTCGCGGGGCGACCGGTCGACCTCGGGCAGCGCGTCGACCTGTGCGCGCAACGCCATCAGCAGGCCGAATCGCTCCCGCCCGAAAGCGGCCCTCGTCTGGCGCTCGAGAGCTACGTCGCGCTTCAGTCGCGCGGCATGCCGATCGCGCCGCCCGCCGATCCGCGGCTCGACGCCTGGCGAGACCGCGGGGACGCACTCTACCGGCAGCGGATCGGCCTGCTCGACCTCGCGTGCGAGCAGTGCCACGACGCACTGTCGGGCCGGCGGCTCGGCGGCAGCGTCATCCCGCAGGCGCATCCGACCGGCTATCCGATCTATCGCCTCGAGTGGCAGACGATGGGCTCGCTGCAGCGGCGCCTGAGAAGCTGCATGAGCGGAGTGCGCGCCGAGGTGCCGCCCTACGGTGCGCCGGAGCTCGTCGAGCTCGAGCTCCACCTCATGTCCAGGGCGGCCGGCATGGCGGTCGACGCACCCGGCGTGCGACCTTGAGGGCGGGTCCGCGGGGGATGGCATCCTGTCGTCCCGCGCGCCTGCCAGGCGCGCCCGTCGGGACCGAGCGCAGAGCGCGGGGGTCCCGATGATCCACGCCGCCGCCGACATCCCCTGCTGCACACCTGGAGCGCGCCGTTCGGCCAGTCGCCGTCCGAGCGCATCGGGCCTTCGCACGTCGTCCCGGCGCGCGACGAAGTAGACTGGCGGCTTTCGGGCATCGCCGGCGGTCCCGGCGCGCCGCTTGAGGGGGGTCTTCGATGAAATGCACGCTGGTCGGTTCCCGCTACTTCGGGGCCGCGGTACTCGACGCACTGCTCGGGGACGGCACGCACATCGTGCGCGTCGTCGCGCCCGCGGCCGACGACCGGCTCGCGCTCGCGGCGCAGAAGGCGGGCATTCCGGTGCACGTCCTGGCGAATCCGAAGATCGTTCCCGGCGACGCGATCGCCGACGGCACCGACCTGATCGTCGCCGCGCACACCCACGCGCGCGTGAGCAACGAGGCGCTCGCCCGATCGCGCCTGGGCGGCATCGGCTACCACCCGTCGCTGCTTCCGCGCCACCGCGGCATCGCCGCGGTCGAGTGGACGATCATGGAGAACGACCCGATCGCCGGCGGCTCCGTCTACCACCTGGCCGACGGGTGGGACGCGGGCGGCGTCGCGATGCAGGACTGGTGCTTCGTCGCGAAGGGCGAATCCGCGCGGGAGCTGTGGGAGCGCGCGCTCGCGCCGATGGGCCTCGACCTGCTGAAGCGCGTCGTGCGCCATGCGAAGGAGCACGGCTCGCTTCCGTCGCACAGGCAGGACGAGCGCTTCGCGACGAAGGCGCCCATGATCAGGCGCACCGTCACGCTGACCGAGGGACACCGCGCGCCGACCGCGTCGCTCGCGGTGACCGTCGTGGGGCCCGATCGCCCCGGTATCGTGAAGCTCCTCGCCGAGCGGGCGAAGGGCTTCGGCGCCAACTGGACGGCGAGCCGCATGGCCAACCTCGCCGGCCAGTTCGCCGGCATCGTGCACCTCGACGTGCCCGCGGAGAACGCCGACGCGCTCGCGAACGCGCTGTCCGCGCTCGAGTCGACCGGCCTGCGCGTCGTGATCGCGAAGAGCGAGGCCGTGGCCGCCCCGGCGGGACGTCGCGCGATCAAGCTCGAGCTCGCGGGACCGGACCGCCCCGGCATCGTCCGCGACCTGTCGACGAGCCTCGCCGAGCGCGGCGTATCGATCGAGGACCTGCACACCGAGGTCGTCGACGGCGCGGGCGCGGCCGAGCACGTCTTCGAGGTCCGGGCGCTGCTGTTCGTGCCCAACGCGCTCTCCAACGACGACCTGCAGCGCGCCCTCGACGCGCTCGCGAGCGAGATGAGGATGGACCTCGCGCTGGGCGAGAAGCACGGGCTGGGCGCCGCGCGCGCCTGAGTCCCGCCCGCGGGCGGAGGGAGACCGATGGCCGGCACCGGCCTGATCGCGCTGATCGACGACGTCGCGAGCATCCTCGACGACGTGTCGGTGCTGACGAAGGTCGCGGCGCAGAAGACGGCCGGCGTGCTGGGCGACGACCTCGCGCTCAATGCCCAGCAGGTCTCCGGCGTCCGGGCCGAACGCGAGCTGCCGGTCGTCTGGGCGGTCGCGAAGGGATCGACCGTCAACAAGGCGATCCTCGTTCCGGCGGCGCTCGCGATCAGCGCGTTCGCCCCCTGGGCGATCATGCCGCTCCTGATGGCGGGTGGCGTGTTCCTCTGCTACGAGGGCTTCGAGAAGCTCGCGCACCGGCTCCTGCACGGCGGTGACGTCGAGGCGGCGAAGGAGCGAAAGCTGCGCGAGGCGTTCGCCGACGCGTCGACCGACCTGGTCGCGTTCGAGCGCGGCAAGATCCGGGGCGCCGTGCGCACCGACTTCATCCTGTCGGCGGAGATCATCGTGATCGCGCTCGGCACGGTCGCCGGCGCCGCGTTCGCGACGCAGGTGTCGGTGCTCGCCGGCATCGCGGTCCTGATGACCGTCGGCGTCTACGGCATCGTGGCCGGCATCGTGAAGCTCGACGACGCGGGGGCGTGGCTCGCGCGCCGGGCGGGGGAAGGAACGTGGGCGCGGGCGCAGCGAGCTTGCGGCGCCGCGATCCTCTCCGCCGCACCGTGGTTGATGAAGACGCTGTCGGTCGTCGGGACCGCCGCGATGTTCCTCGTCGGCGGCGGCATTCTCGCGCACGGCATCCCGTGGCTGGGCCACGGGATCGGGGCGCTCGCCGCGAAGGCGGCCGCCATTCCCGTCGGCGGGGCGGCGATCGGGCACCTCGGATCGTTGCTCGGCAATGCGATCGTCGGCGTTGTCGCGGGGGCGCTGGCCGTCGCGGTCGCGATCCTGGTGCGGCGCGCCATCCCGTCGCGGGGCGCGCCGGCATAGACGTCGCGAGCGGGTCGGCGATCCCGCGGAAGTCGTCCTGCCGGCGCCGGGCGCGCGGACGGCGTCGCCATTCTGCCGCGAAGCGTTCCCCCCCGCGCGCGCGCGTGGCACAATCGCCGCGCCGCCGCGGGCGCCCGTGCCCGCGGGACGAGCGCCCGGATCGCCGACGCGGAGAGTCTCGAGGACCGTGCATGCCGCATGACGTCACGCTGATCGCCACGTTCGCGGTGGGCTTCGTGCTCGCGTTCATCTTCGGCTACGTCGCGAACCGGCTCCGGCTGCCGCCGCTCGTCGGCTACCTCCTCGCCGGCGTCGCGATCGGCGTCTTCGCGCCGGACCTCGTCGCCAACGCCGAGATCGCGGGCCAGCTGGCCGAGATCGGCGTGATCCTGCTGATGTTCGGCGTGGGCCTCCACTTCTCGGTCGCCGACCTGATGGCGGTGCGTCGCGTCGCGATCCCCGGCGCGGTCGCGCAGATCGTCGTCGCCACCGCGGTCGGGGCCGCGATGGCGATGCTGTGGGGCTGGTCGCTCGGCGCAGGCATCGTGCTCGGCCTGTGCCTGTCGGTCGCGAGCACCGTCGTGCTGCTGAAGGCCCTCGAGGAGCGCAACGCCGTCCAGACGACCAACGGCCGCATCGCGGTCGGCTGGCTGATCGTCGAGGACCTCGCGATGGTGCTCGTGCTGGTGCTGCTGCCCGCGCTCGCGGAAGCGCTCGGAGGCAAGGTGCCGGGCGCCGGCCACGGCGCCGGCGACCGCGGACTTCTCGTCTCGCTCGGCATCACGCTCCTCAAGGTCGGGGCCTTCGGCGCGATCGTGCTGACCGTGGGTCCGCGCGTGATGCCGTGGATCCTGACGCAGGTGGCGCGCACCGGCTCGCGCGAGCTCTTCACGCTCGCGGTGCTGGCGCTCTCGGTCGGCATCGCGTTCGCGTCGGCCGAGCTCTTCGGCGTCTCGTTCGCGCTCGGCGCGTTCTTCGCCGGCGTCGTCCTGAACGAATCGGACCTCTCGCACAAGGCCGCGCAGAACTCGCTTCCGCTGCAGGACGCGTTCGCCGTGCTCTTCTTCGTGTCGGTCGGCATGCTGTTCGACCCCTCGATCGTCGTGCGTGAGCCGCTGATGCTCGCCGGGGTGCTGCTGCTGATCCTCGTCGGCAAGGCGATCATCGCGCTCGCCGTCGTCATGGTGATGGGATACCCGGCGAGCACGGGCATCTACGTCTCCGCGGCGCTGGCGCAGGTGGGGGAGTTCTCGTTCATCCTCGCGGGACTCGGCATCGCCTTCGGGCTCCTGCCGCCGGCGGGCCTGAGCCTGATCCTCGCGGGAGCGATCATCTCGATCACGCTCAACCAGTTCGCGTTCGTCGTGGCCGACGGACTCAACGCGTTCGTTGCCGCGCATCCCGGGCTGAAGCGCCGCCTCGAGGAAGCGCACGGCGCGCGACTCGCGCAGGTGCAGGCCGATCTCGACGTCGCGAAGGCGCGCGCCGAGGAGCGCGCCGCCGCGCATCGCACCCTCACGCCGGAGGAACTGGTCGACCACTTCCCGATGTTCGGGTCGCTCACGTCGGAGCAGCGCGAGGTCGTGCTGCTGCACCTCCAGCCGCATGCCGCGCAGCCGGGCGAGCGGGTGATCCATCGTGGAGACGTCGCGGACGCGGCCTACTTCATCTCGGCGGGCGAGGTCGAGGTCGCGGTCGCCGGCCAGCACATCCGCCTCGGTCCCGGCAACTTCTTCGGCGAGATGGCGCTCGTCAGCGGGCAGCCGCGCTCGGCCGACGTCACCGCGCTCGACTACGGCCGGTTCCTGAAGCTCACCACCGACGACTTCAACGAGATCCTTCGCCGCTACCCGGACATCAAGGCCCAGATCGTCGACCAGGCGGCGAAGCGCGAGGAGATGAACCGCCGTCGGGCGGAGCAGGCGGTGCAGACCGCGAAGGGAGCCCTGGGCGAAGGCGCCGACGAGGGCGACTCGCCACGCCGCTAGGATTTCGCTGCTTGACCCTGCGGCGTGTCGCGCATCCGCGCGGCGCGCACGGCGTCACCGATCGATCTTCCATGCGTGTTGCATTGCGCCTTCTCCCATGCGAGCTCGCGGACATATCCTGCTGATCAGCCACCAGCGCAGTCATTCGACGCTGCTCGCCCACATCCTCGGCAGCCACCCCGAGATCGACGGCTACAGCGAACTGCACCAGCACTACCTGAGCCCCGTCGACCTGCGTTCGATGACGCACCGGATCGAGGAGGCTACCGGCAGGCCCCGGCGCGGGCGGTATGCACTCGACAAGCTGCTGCACAATCAGGGCCGGGTCGATCCATCGATCCTTCGCCGCGACGACGTCAGGGTCGTGTTCCTGCTTCGCAACCCGCGCGACACGATCACGAGCATGGTGCGGATCGCCGGCGGTCGCGAAACCCCGCAGGGCGCGGTCGACTACTATGTCGCCCGCCTCGCGCGAATCGACCAGTACAGCACGCTGACGGGAGCGCGTGCCGCGTTCGTCGAAGCGGAGAAGCTGGTGTCGGACACGGAACGCGTGCTCGCACGGCTGACGCGCTACCTCGAGCTCGCGACGCCGCTCGAGCCGACCTACGAGCGGTTCCGGCTGAGCGGGCAGCCGGGCCACGGCGACTTCTCGCCGAACATTCTCGCCGGCAGGATCCTGCGCGACGACGAGCGCGATCGCGGAACCGGGAAGCCCGTCGAGATCCCGGCGGAACCGTTGCGCGCGGCGGTCGTCGCGTACGAGTCGCTGCTTTCGGCGATGCGGTCGCGTCACCCCGACTGAGGGCGCGCCTCCGGCGATCCGGCCGGCGCGCCGCGCATGCGAGGGCGACGCCGAGCTTCCCTAGATCAGCAGCAGCGTCGCGAGGCCGAGGAACGCGCCCATGCTCACGACGTCGGTCGCCGTCGTGAGGAAGATGCTCGACGCCGTGGCCGGATCGGCGCCCATGCGCTGGAGCGTCGTCGGCACGAGCACGCCCGAGATGCCGCTGATGACGCATGCGACGACCATCGCGAGCCAGGTCACGCAGGCGAGCATCCACGCCTGCGGGTTCCCCTGCATCCACGCGTAGACGAACATCCCGGCGCCTGCCGAGACGCCCACCAGCGCGCCGTTGCACAGGCCGAGGATCGCCTCCTTGAACACCGCGGCCGGCGTGCCGCCGGGCTTGAGTTCGCCCAGCGTCATGCCGCGCAGCGTCACCGCGAGCGCCTGGCAACCGGTGTTGCCCGACTGTCCGGCGAGCACGGGCAGGAACACCGCGAGCAGCACGATCTTCTGCAGCGTGCCCTCGAACAGCCCGACGACGAACGCGGCCACGAACGCGGTGAGCAGGTTGAGCTGCAGCCACGGGTGGCGGAACAGGAGGCTTCGGGACCAGGGCGTAGTCAGTCGCTCCTCCTTCGTCACGCCGACCATCGCGCCGGCCTGTGCCGAGAGCTCGACCGCCTGCGCCTCGAACATTCGCTGCCCGCGCACGGTGCCCTTGAGCCGCCCCTCGGCGTCGACGACCGGATAGACCGGGTAGTGCTTGTCGAGCGTGAGCTTCATCGCGTCGAGCAGCGGCATCGTCGTCGTCAGCGCGAACACGTTCCGCAACATGATCTCGCCGAGCGTCTGCGACTTCTCGGAGAAGAGCAGGTCGCGCATCGTGATTACGCCGACGAGCTTGCCGTCGGCCTCGAGCACCCACGCGTAGGTGATGAACGCCTGCTTGACGAGCTCGCGGATCGTCTCGATCGCCTCGCTCACCGTCTGCTGCGGAAGGAACACCGCCAGCGGCGGCTCCATCAGGCGCCCGATCGAATCCTCCGGGTACGGCGAGTCGCTCGACGCCTTCGACTTCCTCCTGAGCCTCATGGCGATCCCCTGTCGACGCTGCGTTGGACGGCGTAGGGTCGAGCCGGGCCGCATTCGTGCGGCCGGGCACCACCGCGCTCTTATACCGCAACCCCGGGGCCCGTGGGTCGCGCGCCGACTCGCGGACGCTGCGACTATTCCGGCGGACGCTCGAGCAAGGTCGGGTCCGCGGCGACGGGGCGGTCCGTGCCGCCGTCCCGCGCTCCGCCCCCGAAGCCCGCGTGCGCGGCGGTCAGCAGCTCGAGCGCCGCCAGCACGGTCTCGCTGCGGATGGCCAGCGTGAGCGAATCCGTCGCCCGGCCGCACAGCCTCTGGCAGAAGCCGTCGGTGGGGCCCTCGAAGTCGCAGTGCGACGCGCCGTCGAACTTCTTCGCGCGTACCAGCCGGCGCACGGACTGGGCGAACGTGCGTGCGCTGCCCGCCAGGTTGCACGCGGAAGCGTTGCCGAAGAGGACGATGGCCGGCGCCTCGAGGATCGACGCAGCGTGGATGCCGGTGCCCGAGCGGTCCACCGGGTCGAGGCCGATCCAGCCCGCGATGCCGGGCAGCTTCGTCGCGGCGAGCGCGGTGGCGAGGCCGCCTGCGGACGTGCCGATAAGAACGAGCGACGACGGCAGGACCGGCTGCAGACCGAGCGCGCCGGCTTCGAGCTGGCGCGCGAGATCGACGATCGCCGAGCCGTTGCCCCACAGGTCGATCACGTTCGGCAGGTCCGGAATCACCGCGACGACGCCCGCTTCGGCGAGTGCGATTCCGACGTCGCGGTGCTGCTCGCGCGACCGCGTCCACCCGTGCGCGACGATCGCCATGCCGACGACGTCGGTCGTGCCGGGTTCGTGCACGTCGACCGTCATCGGCTGCCCGTCGATCTCGATCGTCACCGTGCGCAGCTGCGCCGACGGCTGTGCCGCCGCCGTCGCGGCGAAGAGAAGCAGGACGAGGAACAGCGCGGAACGCGACAAGCGATTCATGCGGGGCGACGGCCGGGGTGAAGAGGGTACCCTGCAAATCGCCCGCGCACGAGCCCACTCCGGATTGCCGCCTATAATTCCCGGGTCTGCGGGGACGTTCCCGCCGTCGCAGGAGTCCCGTCATGAGCGATTCCCTGGTCCAGGCCGTCGTGG
>JAKLIE010000577.1 GCA_022709775.1 Pseudomonadota bacterium | reverse complement strand
CGTGCTCGAGCGCGAGAAGCCGAACGTCGTGTTCCACGCGGCCGCGTACAAGCACGTGCCGCTGATGGAGGAGACGAACGCCTGGCAGGCGGTGCGCAACAACGCGTACGGCACCTGGGTGATCGCACGCGCGGCGGTGGCCGCGAAGGTCGAGAAGTTCGTGCTGGTCTCCACCGACAAGGCGGTCAACCCGACGTCGGTGATGGGCGCGTCGAAGCGGCTCGCCGAGATCGTGTGCCAGACGCTGCAGGGCGGAGGGACCGCGTTCGTCGTCGTGCGCTTCGGCAACGTCTTCGGCAGCGCCGGCAGCGTGATCCCGCGCTTCCGCGAGCAGATCGCCCGCGGCGGGCCCGTCACCGTCACCCACCCCGACATCACGCGCTACTTCATGTCGCTGTCCGAGGCGACGCAGCTCCTGCTCCAGGCGGGACTGATGGGGCGCAGCGGCGAGATCCTGGTGCTCGACATGGGCGACCCGGTGCGCATCCTCGACCTCGCGCGCGACATGATCCGGCTGTCGGGCGCCGATCCCGACCGCATCCCGATCGTGTTCACGGGCCTGAGGCCGGGCGAGAAGCTCTACGAGGAAGTGCTCGCTTCCGAGGAAGCGACGCGACCGACACCGCATCCGAAGCTTCGCGTCGCGGGCGCGCGGCAGGCGAGCCGCGACGCGGTCGGCCAGATGATCGCGCTGTGCGAGCGCGATCGGGCCGCGGGCGACGCCGAGGTCCGCGCGCGGCTGCAGAGCTGGATCGCCGAGTACGCGCCGCCCGCCGGCGCCCCCGTCAAGCCGCTGCCCGCGTCCGCACCGTCGGCGGACGACGAGGCGCGTGCCCCGACGCCGCTGCGCGCGCCGCGCAGGCGGTAGGGGGTCGGAGCCGCAATTCGCGCGGTACTCACCGCGCGAATTGCGGCTCCGACCCCGCCCGCAGCCGCCGCTCCCCGAACGCCACGAGCAGCGCGAGCGTCGTCCAGAGGAAGCGCGCGTTCGTGCGGTAGAAGAAGTCGTCGGTCTGGTTCTTGACGACGAAGCCCGCGAGGATCGCGAGGCCCGCGACGCCGACGAGCGCGAGCGCGTCGTCGCGCGAGCGCACGTAGCCCGCGAAGCGCCACGCGACCGCGGCGAGCGCCGCGACGAACAGCGCGACGCCGATCGCGCCGGTCTGGAGCCAGACGCTCGCGAACGCGTTGTGCGCGTGCGTGAGCGTCGCGTCGCCGAGCTCGCGTGCGAGCTCGGGGCCGAGGATGCCCTTGCCGTAGCCGTGGCCCATCCACGGCCGCTCGGCGATCCGGTCGCGCACGACCGGCCAGATCGCGAGACGCGGATCCTCGGCGACCGAGCGTTCGATGGACGGCGGCGGCGCCTGCGTCGTCTCCGCCTTTCGCCAGGCGACGTCGAGCAGCGCGCCGGCGAGCAGCGCCGCGAGGAGCACGAAGGGAGTCGCCCTGCGCGCGAGCGACACCCGGCCCGACGCGGGCCAGCGCAGCGCGCTCGCCGCGC
>JAKLIE010000576.1 GCA_022709775.1 Pseudomonadota bacterium | reverse complement strand
CGCGGCCTGCACGAGGTCGGGGCCCGAAGCCGCGGCCTCGACCGTCGTGTCGCCCGCGGCGTCGACGACGTAGGTGTCGTTGCCGGCGCCCCCGCTCATCGCGTCCGCGCCCGCCTTGCCGTCGAGGACGTTCGCCCCCGCGTTGCCGATGAGCTGGTTCGCCGACGCGTTGCCCGTCGCGTTGATCGCCGAGGTACCGAGCAGCACGAGGTTCTCGAGGTCGGCGGGCAGCACGAACGAGAGCGACGCGCGCACGGTGTCGAGACCCTCGCCCGCGACCTCGACGATCGCGTCGCCCGCCTGGTCGATCGCGTACGTGTCGTTGCCCGCGCCACCGATCAGCCGGTCCGCGCCCGCGCCGCCGTCGAGGGTGTCGTTGCCGGCGAGGCCCGTGAGGATGTTGACGCCGGCGCCCCCGGTAAGGACGTTGTCGAGCGTGTTGCCGGTTCCGTCGACCGCGGCGGACGTGACGAGCTGCAGGTTCTCGACGTTCGCCGCCAGCGCCGTCGTGAACGTCGCCTGCACGGTGTCGGTGCCCTCGTTCGCGAGCTCGACGATCGAGTCCCCGCCGTCGCCGACCGAGTAGGTGTCGTCGCCCGCGCCGCCCGCGAGGCGATCGCTGCCGCCGTACCCGACGAGCAGGTTGCGCCCGGCGTTGCCGGCGAGGTCGTCGTTGCCCGCCGTTCCGTAGACGTTGACGTTGCCGGTGCCGGTGAGCCGGACGCGCTCGACGTCGAGGGGGGCGGCCAACGAGACGGAAGAGCGGACCTCGTCCGCGCCCCCGCCGGCGAGCTCGACGACGGTGTCCGACGCATCGTCGACCACGTAGACGTCGTCGCCGGCGCCGCCGGCCATCGCGTCCGCACCCGGGCCGCCGTCGATCGTGTCGTTGCCGGCGCGGCCGTCGATCGTGTCGTTGCCGCCCAGGCCCGACAGCGTGTCGTCACCCGCGGTGCCGACGAGCTCGTCGTCGAGCGCCGTGCCCTGGCGCGCGAGCGCGAGGATCGCCGCAGCATCGAGCGATCCGCCGTCGACGAAGGCGATGCGCGAGACCGCGGTCAGGTCGCCCGAGAACCCCGAGCGCACCCGCAGCGAGTCGGTCGTGCCGGCAATCGACAGCAGGAGGTCGCCGGTCTCGCGGCGGATCGTGACCTGCGATGCCGCGATCCCGGCGCCGAGCCGGATTTCGCCGATCGCGTTCTCGCGGAAGCCGCCGAGGTCGACGGCGTCCATGCCACCGCCACGCCCGAAGTGCACGATGGCGGACGCGCCTGCCGCGATCGAGATGGCATCGTCACCCGCGCCGCCGTCGAGCTCGACCGTTCCCGACGTCGCCGCCAGCGAATCGTTGCCCTCGTCCCCGATCAGCAGATGGCTGCCGCCCGACGCGATCATCGAATCGTCGCCCGCGCCGCCCCGGCCGAGACCGCGGGAGCCGCCCAGGAGGATCACGTCGGCGCCGTCGCCTCCCTCGGCCACGTTGTCGCCATGGGCGTCGACGATG
>JAKLIE010000575.1 GCA_022709775.1 Pseudomonadota bacterium | reverse complement strand
CCGCGTGAAGCTGCACTTCGAGATCCGTCGGCTCGGCAAGCCGATGGACCCCCTGCGCTACCGCCCTCCGGCGTAGCGCGCGCCTCGCGCGGGCGACGCCGGAACGCCGCAACGTCGATGTCGGCCACGGACCACGAGCCGCAGGACGACGGCGACGCGGAGCCCGACGCTCCGCCGCCCCCCGACACCCTTACGGCTCCGCTCCCGCTCGACGAGCCCTCGCCGGGCCTCGCCGCCGACTTCGTCGCGGACGTCGCGCAGCTCTACCTGAACGAGATCGGCCAGCATCCGCTGCTCACCGCCGACGAGGAGCTCGAATCGGCGCGCGCGATGCGCGCCGGCGACTTCGAGGCCCGCCAGCGGCTGATCGAGCGCAACCTTAGGCTCGTCGTCAGCATCGCGCGCCACTACGCGCACCGCGGCCTCGCGCTCCCCGACCTGATCGAGGAGGGCAACCTCGGGCTCATGCACGCGCTCGACAAGTTCGATCCCGAGCGCGGTTTCCGCTTCTCGACCTACGCGACCTGGTGGATCCGCCAGGCGATCGAGCGCGCGATCGTCCAGCAGGCGCGCACGATCCGTCTCCCCGCGCACGTGGTGCGCGAGATATCGATCGTGCAGCGTGCGCTGCGCCACCTCGAGAACCATCCGCCGGCCGACGGGCGCGAAGCGACGATCGAGGACGTCGCGCACCTGATCGACCGGCCGATCGACGACGTCGCGCGGCTCGTGCGGCTGCAAGAGCACGTCCTGTCGCTCGACGCGCCGCTCGACCGCGATCCGTCGATCACGATCGCGGACGCGCTCGCCGACGAGGACGCGATCGCGCCGGAGCTCATGCTGCACCACAACGCTCTTGAGAAGTCTGTCGCCGAATGGCTGTCGGAGCTGCCTGCCCGGCAGCGACTCGTGATCGAGCGCCGCTACGGGCTGAACGGCGCCGAGGTCGCCACGCTCGACGAGCTCTCGCGCGAGCTCGACGTCACGCGCGAGCGCGTGCGACAGATCCAGGTGGAGGCGCTCGACCGTCTGCGCTCGCGGCTCGCGGCGGCCGGGCTCGACCGGGACGCGCTGCTGTAGCCGGTCGAGGCGTCAGGTGGCTGCCGCGCGCAGTTGCGCCGCCGCCGGCAACACCTCCAGGGCGCGGGCGAGCGTCGCGACGAGCGCTTCGTGCTCGCCCGCACGCGCGGGAGGCGGGCCGTAGCGCAGCGCGGCGTAGGACTCCGCGATCGCGGAGAACGCGATCGCGAACTGCGGCCAGCGCCGGCTCGCGCGCGCGGCGTAGGCGATCGGACCCTCGTGGGGCATGCGCGGCAGGCCGGCGCGCTCGAGCCGCAGGCAGGCTTCGCTCCACAGCACCTGCGCGCGCTCGCGGCGCGTCCGTGCGAGTCCGGTGAGCGCGAGCGTGATCCCCGCCCACGCGAGAAGCAGTGCCCCGGCGACCGCGGCGATCTGCCAGCCGGCATAGCGGTCGAGCGTCAGGTCGCGCCAGAGTTCGCGCTGGCGGTCG
>JAKLIE010000574.1 GCA_022709775.1 Pseudomonadota bacterium | reverse complement strand
GGGCGCGGGCGTGGTCACCCGGCGCGTGATGGAAGCGGCGGAACGCGAGGGACTCGTGTTCGCGGTGGATCCGACGTCGGCAGACGCGTCTTGCATCGGCGGCAACGTCGCGATGAACGCGGGCGGCAAGAAGGCGGTGCTGTGGGGCACCGCGGTCGACAACCTCCTGTCGTGGCGCATGGTGACGCCCGACGCCGAGTGGATCGAGGTCGAGCGGCAGGACCACAACCTCGGCAAGATCCACGACGCGCCGATGGCGACGTTCGCGGTGCGCCGGCTCGCGCGCGACGGCCAGTCGGTGCTGTCGATCGAGACGATCTCGGTGCCGGGCGCACGCTTCCGCAAGCCGGGGCTCGGCAAGGACGTGACCGACAAGTTCCTCGCGGGGCTGCCGGGCGTCCAGAAGGAAGGCTGCGACGGCATCGTCACGAGCGCGCGCTTCGTGCTGCACCGGATGCCGCCCGCCGTGCGCACCGTGTGCCTCGAGTTCTTCGGCCAGGTGCGCGAGTCCGTGCCGTCGATCGTCGAGATCAAGCGTTACCTCGACGCGAGGCCCGGCGGGGCGATCCTCGCGGGACTCGAGCACCTCGACGAGCGCTACGTGAAGGCGGTCGGCTACGCGACCAAGGCGAAGCGGCACGGCCGGCCGAAGATGGTTCTGATCGGCGACATCGTCGGCGAGTCCGAGGACGCGGTCGCGCGCGCCGCGAGCGAGGTCGTGCGCCTCGCCGCCGTGCGCGGGGCCGAGGGCTTCGTCGCGGTGTCGGCGGAGAGCCGGAAGAAGTTCTGGCTCGACCGCGCGCGCACGGCCGCGATAGCCAGGCACACGAACGCGTTCAAGATCAACGAGGACGTCGTCATCCCGCTCGAGCGGCTCGGCGACTATTCGGACGGCGTCGAGCGCATCAACATCGAGCTGTCGATCGGCAACAAGCTCAGGCTGGCCGATGCGCTCGCCGCGCTCTTCGACCACCCCGATGCGCTGCACCTGTGGGGACCGGACGACGAGGTGCGCCCGCCGCAGGAGCTCGTCGACGAGCGCTTCGAGGAAGCGCGCGGCATCGTCGCGGCCGTGCGCGCACGTTGGCAGGACCTGCTCGACCGCATCGACGAGACGTTCCCGGCGCTGCAGAGCCACGCGACGCTGGTTTCGTGGAAGACGGAGCTGCGCTCGCCGCTCGAAGACCTGTTCGACGGGCTCGCGTTCGCGCCGGTCGTGGCGGCGATCCGCGAGACTCACGCGCGCGTGCTGCGGAGCCGCGTCTTCGTCGCGCTGCACATGCACGCGGGCGACGGCAACGTGCACACGAACCTGCCGGTCAACTCGGACGACTACGGGATGCTGCGCGAGGCGACGGCGGCGGTCTCGCGCATCATGGCGCTCGCGCGGAGCCTCGACGGCGTCGTGTCGGGCGAGCACGGCATCGGGATCACCAAGCTCGAGTACCTGACCGACGCGGAGCTGGCGCCGTTCGCCGACTACAAGCGGCGCGTCGACCCGGAAGGCCGCTTCAACG
>JAKLIE010000573.1 GCA_022709775.1 Pseudomonadota bacterium | reverse complement strand
GACGAACGCCGCGCGCCAGCCCAGGTACTTGACCAGCAAGCCGGTCGACAGCGCGGCGAACGCGATGCCGAGGTTGCCCGCGAGGCCGTTGACGCCGATCACGCGGCCCGGCCGGTCCGTGCCCTGCACGAGCATCGGGATGCCGACCGGATGGTAGATCGCGGCGAACGCGCCCATCAGCGTGAGCGCCGCCGCGAGCTGCCACGGCGAGCGCGTCATCGCGACGAGGAACGACGACACGCCGATGCCGAAGAAGAACACGAGCATCATCGCGCGCCGTCCCCAGTGGTCGCCCAGGCGCCCGGCGGGCAGCGACGCGAGGCCGAACAGCGCGAACGCGCCGGCCGCGTACGGCATCAGGTCCTCCCAGCGCGAGACGCCGAAGTCGGTCGCGATCGCGCCGACGGCGGTCGCGAACACGAGCAGCATCAGGTGGTCGATCGCGTGCGCGACGTTGAGCAGGATCGCGACCGCGCCGGTGTGGCTGGCGTGCGCGACGTGCGGGACGGCAGCGGCGCCGGTCGTGTCGGGCGGTGGGGGAGGGGGCGGCATGCGGCGGCGGGAACGGGGCGACCGTCGCACTTTACGCGAGCGCCGGCCGGCAGCGAAGGCGGCCGGGGATACCCGGGCGCGCGCCGGCGGGCGTACCATCGGCCGAATAGGCGGGCGAGACTCCGACGCGCGCCCGCCTCCGGCGCGGGACGTCCGCGACCTGCCGCGTCCCGTCCGCCGGCACGAATGCGACGGAGTCGCCACGAGGGAATCGACGATGCGTCCCCGTTTGTCGCAACTCGTTCCCGGGATCGCGATCGCCTTCGCGCTCGCCGGCCCGGCGATGGCCGCGTCGACCGCGAAGGCCGCGCTGAAGGAAGTGACCGCGGCGTCGAAGCAATGGCAGCCCGACGCGGTCCTCACCCACGTGTCGACGCTCGCCGCGACACCGGACGGAAAATCGCGCTCCTGGCTCTACACGGCCTACAGCCCGCAGGCGAAGAAGAGTGCGATCGTCACGGCGCGGGACCTGAAGGTCGAGGTCGAGCCGGTCAACCGAAACACGTCGGTCGAGCCGCTCGCCGCCGACTGGATGGACAGCGACAAGGCGATGGACGCGGCGCGCAAGGCCGGGCTCAAGTTGGGCACCGACGGCGTCGGCCTCGGCCTGACGACGTTCGGCGCCGGTTCGGCGAAGCGCGTCTACTGGACCGTCACGGTGATGACGGATGCGGCGATCGCGTCGGTCACGCTCGATCCGGTCAGCGGGGCGCTCGTCAAGCGCGACGACGTCAAGCTCAAGTAGCGGGCGGCACGTCGGGCGCGCCGGAGCGGCAGCGTCGGCGCGGGCAACGGGCGACCGCGGCGGAGGGGCGGCGACCGGCGTTGCGGGCGGGGCGGCGACCCGTCGCGCGGCCGCGGACTCACACGACCATCACGAGCTCGGAATAGGGCGCGAGCCTCCGGTCGACCGTGAGCAGCCGCGCGGGCTCCTCGAGGGCCTGCGCGACCAGCAGCCGGTCGAAGGGATCGCG
>JAKLIE010000572.1 GCA_022709775.1 Pseudomonadota bacterium | reverse complement strand
TCCTGCGAAGCGGCTTCTTCGCCTTCGCGGCGGGCTTGGATTTCGCGGACGACTTGCGAACGGGCTTCTTGGCCATGGGCATCCTGACGGTGACGGCGTCATCGCCCCGGGGGCGGGCCGGGGCGGCGGGGCGCAGACCTTGCGAGGTGAGGGCGGCGCGGGAAAACTTCAAATTTTATCACGACCGGGAAACGATCGACATCGGCGAGTCGGCGACGAACGCGGGCCTTCCGCCGAACGGCGGAAAAGGCGAAGAATCCCCGTTTCCGGGCCGCGAAAGCGGTGGAAGACGGCGGTTTTCCGGCCAAAAACGCCGCTTCCGCGAGCCCGCCGTGCCAAAAGACCCCGCTCCGACGCATTCCGGGCGCAAACCCTCGCCGGCAAGGCGTGACGCCGGGTCGAAGACCGTCCGGACGTCCGAAAACGCCGGGATCACCGCGTCCGGAAGCGGCCTCCGGCGGCCGACTCACGCCGCCGGCTCCTTCGGCGCGAGTCGTCCGGCCCCCAGCCGGCGCACGATCAGATCGCGCTGTTCGGCCGTGAGCTGGTCGAGCGGCGTGGCGAGGAGGGCCGCGAGCCGCCGCTGCTCTTCCTGTTCGCGCCAGCGCCCGACGCCTTCGCGCAGGTGCGTCTCGACCTGCTCGGGCGTGAGCCCGTGGTCCTCGGCCGACGCGAGCACGGCGACGAGCGTGGCCTCGTGCTCGGTCCCGGAGAACGCCTGGATCAGCGCGGGCGTCGTGATGCCCGCCCCGGCATGCGCGCAATGCTCGACGACCGCCGCGAGCGCGGCGGCATCCGGCGAGTTCTCGCCCGTGGCGGGGATGTCGACGTCGCGCAGGATCGACGGCTGGAGCAGCACCGCCTGCAGCAGCTGCCGCGCGAGCGACGGCGCGCGCCGGACCGGCAGCCGCGATCCGCCGCGGGGACGGAACGCGGGATCGGCGCGGCGGTCGTCGTCGCGCGTGCGCTCCGCCGCGGCGTCGCGGACGGCGTCGCCTGCGCGCGGGCGCGAAGGCGCCTGCACGATCGGAGCGATCTGGGCTTCGGAGAGCCCGGCGATCTCGGCGATCCGGCGAGTGATCAGCGCCGCGAGCACCGGCGCGCCGATCTGGGAGACGAGCGGCCGCGCGGCGGCGACGAGCGCGGCGCGGCCCTCGTCGGAGGTCGGCGGGTGGCGCGCGGAAAGCTCGGCGATCAGGAAGTCGGAGAGCGGCATCGCCTGCGCGGCCGCTTCCTCGAACGCGGCGCGGCCGCGGCGGCGCACGTAGTCGTCCGGATCCTCGCCGTCGGGCAGGAAGAGAAAGCGCGCGTTCTTGCCGTCGGCCAGCACCGGCAGCGTGTTCTCGAGCGCGCGCCACGCCGCCTTGCGGCCGGCGGCGTCGCCGTCGAAGCAGAACACGACGTTGTCGGTGAGCCGCAGGAGCTTCTGCGCGTGCGCGTTCGTCGTCGACGTGCCGAGCGTCGCGACCGCGTATTCGACGCCGTGCTGCGCGAGCGCGACGACGTCCATGTAGCCTTCGACGACGAC
>JAKLIE010000571.1 GCA_022709775.1 Pseudomonadota bacterium | reverse complement strand
TCGATCGCGATGTCGGCCTCGCGGTACGGCTGGTCGGACGCGAGCGCGCAGCCGGGCACCTCGCGCAGCACGCGCGCGGCGACGATGTCGAGGCGCCGGCGGTTCGCGCGCCGCTCGTCCTCGCTGGCCGCGTACGCGCGCACGAGCCTGCGCCGCGTCGCGTCGTAGCGCATCCACAGCGCGCCGTTCTCTCCGACGACGCCGTCGACCGGCCACGTGCGCGCGATGTGGTCGCACCAGCCGGCCGGGCGCCCGGTGATCGGCACGACGAGCTTGCCGGCTTCCTTGAGCCGCGCGAGCGCGGCGTAGGCGTCCGGCGCGAGCCGCCCGTGCGTCGTGATCGTGTCGTCGATGTCGGCGAGCACGCCTCGGATGCCCCTGCGCACGGCCAGGGGCATCCCGGCCAGCGGTCGCGGCGGCGCGCCCGTCGTCACGCGCGCGCCACGACCGAGCTCACGTACTCGGCGACGCGGGCGCGCTGCGCGGCGGTCATCGGCAGCCCGCACTTGGTCCGCCGCCACAGCACGTCGTCGCCGGTGCGCGCCCATTCGCGCCCGATCATCCAGTCGATCTCGCGCGCGGTGAGCGCCGCGCCGAAATCCTCGCCCAGGTCCGAGGGTGCGCGCGCGTCGCCCAGCACCTGCGCCGCGAGCGTGCCGTGCCGGCGCGCGATCGGGCGGAGCACGTCGACGCCGATGCCCGGATAGCTCGCGCACAGCGCCGCGAGGAACGCGGCGCGGTCGCCGCCGGGCAGGTCCCCGCCCGGCAGCGCCTCGGTCGCGGTCCAGGCGGGCTTCATCGCGGGAAAGTGCGGTGCGAGCTCCGCGAGCGCCGCCTCGGCGAGCTTGCGGTAGGTCGTGATCTTGCCTCCGTAGATCGACAGCACGGGCGCCCGGTCCTGCCCGGCCGGACCGTCGAGCGCGTCGACCTTGAGCACGTAGTCGCGGGTCACGGCCGACGGGTCCGACGTGCCGTCGTCGTAGAGGGGTCGCACGCCGCTGTAGCTCCAGACGACGTCCGCGCGCGAGATCGGCGTCTCGAGATAGGCGTTCGCGAGCGCGATCAGGTAGTCGGTCTCGTCGTCCGAGATGCGCGGCGCGTCGTACTCGTCCACCGGCACGTCGGTCGTGCCGATCAGCGAATAGCGCTCCTGGTACGGAATCACGAAGACGATGCGCTTGTCCGAGTTCTGCAGGATGTAGGCATGTTCCTCGGCGTGCACGCGCGGGACGACGATGTGGCTGCCCTTGACGTGGCGCACGCTCGCGTTCGAGGGCTTCGCGTCCGTCGTGGCGAGCACGTCGGCGACCCACGGCCCTGCCGCGTTGACGATCGCGCGCGCGGTCACGTCCTCGCGGCCGCCGGGGCCGACGATCGTCGCGCGCCAGCACCCGCCCTCGCGGCGCGCCGAGGCCATTCGCGTGCGCACGCGGACGTCGGCCCCGTGGTCGCGCGCGGACATCGCCGTGAGCAGGACGAGCCGCGCATCGTCGACGCGCGCATCCGCGTAGACGAAGCCCTTGCGGAACCGGTGCT
>JAKLIE010000570.1 GCA_022709775.1 Pseudomonadota bacterium | reverse complement strand
GGCGCTCGCGCCCGGACGAGACGACCCAGGTCTGGTAACCGTAGCCGTAGAGCTCGCCGGTCTGCCCCGGCTCGAAACGGGGCGACGGCGGCGTGGTCGCCGTGCGCACCCACTCGGCGGGGATGATCTGACGGCCGTCGAGCGCGCCGTCGTTCGCGAGCAGCATGCCGAGTCGCGCGTAGTCGCGCAGCGTCGCGTTGAGGCAGCAGAACGCGGTCTCGTAGCCGCCCTTGTCGACGGTCCACGACGCGTCGGACTCCGCGCCCATCGGCTGCCAGATCTTCCGCGAGAGATAGTCGGCCAGCGGCATGCCGGTCGCGGCGCGCAGCACGAGGCCGAGCACCTGCGTGTCCGCCGACGAGTAGTTGAAGCGCTCGCCGGGCGTGCGATCGCGCGTGCCGAACGGCGCGACCGTCGCGGCGCCGCCCCCGCTCTCCCGTCCCATCGACAGCCGCCCGAGCACGGCGACGTCGTCGCTGCCGCCGTACGTCTCGGAGTAGCGCACGCCCGACGACATCGTGAGCAGGTGGCGGATCGGCGTCTCGCCGTACGGCGTGCCGGCGAGCGCAGTCACGTACGCGTCGGCGCGATCGTCGATCGAGCGGATCCGGCCTTCCGCGATCGCGATGCCGACGAGCATCCCGACGACCGTCTTCGCCATCGAGTACGACGCCATCCGCTGCTCCGGCCGGCGGTCGTACTGGTAGCGCTCGACGAGGATCGTGTCGTCCTTCAGGACGAGCAGCCCGGTCGCGCGGTTGCGCGCGAGGTAGTCGTCGAGGCCCGGGCTCTCGAGGTTCGCGAACCGGTATCGGATCCGCGGCTCGGTGGCCGCGCGCTTCAACGGCCGCACAGTCTCGCCGCGCGGCGCGCGGCGCGTCGCGTGGACCTCGTCCCAGCGGCTCACCAGGCCGACCAGGCAGCGCGTCTCCGGCCGCAGCGGCTGGTCTTTGCAGATCGGATAGCCCTCGGCCTTGCCGAGCGCCTCCTCGTCCGGGGCGGCGAGCGCGCCCGGCGCGACGAGGACGCCCGCCAGCAGGACCGCCAGGGTGGCGTTCATGGGTGGCAATGGGGTCAGAGACGAAATTGTTCCACGGGAGTGAGTGCCACGCTAACCAGCCGTTCTCCGAAGAGTTTCGTCTCCGACCCCATTCCTGACTCAAGCCGCGCGCTTCCCCCGCCCGTGCCGCACGATCGCGCGCGCCAGCTCCTCGTTGATCCGCGTCTGCCACCCCGCGCCCGTCGCGCGGTAGTACGCGACGACCTCGCGATCGAGCCGTATCGACACGGCGACCTTGGTCGGCGCCTTCTGCGGACCTCGCTCGCCCGGGCGGCGCTTGGGAAGTACGGCCGCCAGCC
The DNA here is from genome assembly GCA_022709775.1 of Pseudomonadota bacterium. The sequence continues at coordinate 194 of JAKLIE010000570.1, read as the reverse complement.
CGGCCGGAACGACCTCGCGCACCGGGCCCGCGCCAGCGAAATCCGCCGGCGTCCAGGCCGGATTGTCAGCGTCGGTTCGTGTCGGCCTGCGCCGCCTGCCCATAAAGCCTGGTCTCCCGCCTGTTCGCCCGTCGGGGGCTGATCACGCGCGCGCCGTCGTCGAGTGGAACGAACACGACGACGTGCAGCGGCGG
>JAKLIE010000057.1 GCA_022709775.1 Pseudomonadota bacterium | reverse complement strand
ACCGACGAAGACTTCATGCTGATCGCGACGTACCTGCAGACGTTCGTCGGCGGCGCGTCGAGCCAGCTCTCGATGCCTGCGCCCACGAACTTCGGCTCGCTGAACGTCGGCGTCGCCAGCTCGGTCGTGACGAAGACGGTGAGCAGCATCGGCAACGCGTCGGTCCAGCTGACGTCGGTGACGAGCAGCAACCCGCTCGAATTCGCGATCGTGGGCGGCAACTGCACGGCCGGCGCGTTCGTGAACCCGCTTTCGTCGTGCACGGTGAACGTGCAGTTCACGCCGGCCGCGACCGGCGCGCGCAGCGGCACGATCACGATCGTCAGCAACGGCATCGGCAGCCCGCAGTCGTTCTCGGTGAGCGGCACCGGGCAGACCGCCGGCGCGGGGACGCCCGCCCTCACGATGCCGACGGCCACGAACTTCGGCACGGTGAACGTCGGCGCATCGAGCTCGATCGTGGCGAAGACGATCACCAGCAGCGGCACCGCCACGGCGCAGATCACGACGGTGACGAGCAGCAACCCGTCCGAGTTCCCGATCGTGAGCCGGACCTGCACCGACGGCGCGAGCGTCGGCGCGGGCTCGTCGTGCACGGTGAGCGTCCAGTTCGCGCCCGCCGCCGCCGGCGCGCGCAACGGCCAGATCACCGTCACGAGCAACGGCACCGGCAGCCCGCAGTCCTTCGCGGTGAGCGGCACCGGGCAGACGGTGGCGGGGACGCCGACGCTCTCCGTGCCCCCGAGCGCCGGCCTGGGCTCGTCGGCGGTCGGCGTGCAGACGGCCGGCACCCAGATCACGATCACGAATTCCGGCACCGCGTCGGCGACGATCACGAGCGTGCTGTCGAGCTCGGCCTCCGAGTTCCCGATCGTCGGCAACACCTGCGGCATCGTGGCCGCGGGCGCGAACTGCAAGGTGACCGTCGCGTTCAAGCCGCTCGCCGCGGGCGCGCGCAGCGGCACCCTCACCGTCACGTCGAACGCGACCGGCAGTCCGCATGCCGTCACGCTGTCGGGCACCGGCACGACCGTGGCGCCCCAGGCGAACAAGGTGCCGGTCGTCGAATACTTCAACGCGGGCTTCGGCCATTACTTCATGACGGCGCAGTCCGACGAGATCTCGGGCCTCGATGCCGGTGCGTACAACTTCGCGTTCCTGCGCACGCAGCGCTCGTTCAACGCGTGGGACGCGCAGGCGGCGGGCACGGTGCCGGTGTGCCGCTTCTTCACTCTGACGTTCGCACCGAAGAGCTCGCACTTCTACACGGCCGATGCGGGCGAGTGCGAACTCGTCAAGCACAACCCCGACTGGCAGTACGAGAAGATCGCGTTCTACATCGCGGTGCCGACGGCCGGCATCTGCCCCGTCGGGACGACCCCCATCTACCGGATGTACAACCACGGCCAGACCGGCGCCCCGAACCACCGTTTCTCGACCGATTTCCTCGTCTACCAGGAATTCACGGCGACGAAGGGCTGGGATCCCGAGGGCATCGCGTTCTGCTCGCCCCCGTGATCCGCGCCGTCTAGCCCGCGTGCGCGGCTCCCCCGCGCACGCGGCCCGCAGCATCGACGCCCATCCAGTCGACGCCCTGCGCGTCGAGCCATTCCGGCGCCGCGTCGCCCAGGAGCATGCCGACGGTCGCGCCGCTGCCCGCCACGACGCATAGCGGCGCCGCGACGGACACGGACTGCCAGCCCTGCACCGGCCATCCTGTCGTGGCGTCGAGGATGTGGCAGTAGCGGCGGCCACCGGCCTCGAAGTACCGCTCGTAGTCGCCGCTCGTCGCGACCGCGCCGTCGGCGATCTCGATCCCGCCGACGGTCGCGCCCTCGAGGCGCGGATGGCGGATGCCCACGCGCCACGGCGTCCCTTCCGGGCGGCCGCCCCACACGCGCACGTCGCCCGCCAGGTTGACGAAGCCGTGCGCGATGCCGGCGTCGATCGCGATCGCCGCGACTCGGTCCGCCGCGTACTCCTTGCCGATGCCGCCGAAGTCGATTTCCATGCCCGCTCGCGGCAGGCGCATCGTGCGGTCGTCCCGCTCGACGCTGCGCCAGTCGACGAGCGGAAGCAGCGCTTCGATCTCACGGGCGTCGGGCAGGCGCGGCGGATGGCGCCGGAAGTCCCACGCGCGCCTCAGCACGCCCGACGTTACGTCGAAGCGCCCCCCCGATTCGCGGTGGCACGCGTCCGCGTAGCGCACCAGCGCCGCGGTCTCGGCGTCGATCGCGACGGGAGCACCGCCCGCCCCGCGATTGATCGCCGAGACGAGGCTCGAGTCGCGGTAGCGCGAATATTTCGCCTCGATGCGCTCGACGTCGGCGATCGCCGACCGCGCGGCGCCTTCGGCGTGCACGCGGTCCGGCGCCGCGAGCAGGAGCTCGTGCGTCGACGCCATCGCGCGGAACTCGAAGCGGTGGAGCCGCATCGCGCGGCGCGCCGTCAGAACGTCTTGGAGACGCCGCCCTGGATCCAGCGCGCCGAGAACGTCTCCAGCCCGGGGCTGCCGTCACCGCCCAGCCGCCAGGAGCCGCGCTGACGGTAGACGTCGACGCGCAGGTCCGCGGTCCAGCCGTCGGCGAACGACTTCGCCACTTTGAACGAGCCGGTGAACGCGCCGAAGGCGGAGAGCCGCGTGTCCGCCGTGTAGTACTCGCCGGGCACGTAGCCGGCCGGGAACGGCGGATTCCTGTAGAAATCCGCGGCGCTCTGCGTGTAGTAACGCACGCCGGGCGTGACCGTGAATCCGTACGGCAGCGCCTGCGCCCACTCGACCCCGGCCATCACCGACGTCGACCCGAAGGAATCGTCGAGCACCCGGAACGCGAGCTTCAGCGTCCCGTCCGCGGACGGGACCGCCTGGTTCCACCGCGTGAGCCATGCGAGGACGCGGCGCCGGTCGGGACGCGAATCCAGGATCTTGTACGGATCGCTGTAGTAGCCGTGCCCCTGCGAGTAGGTGATGTTCGACTGCACGATCGCGTTGGCGTTGATCGCCTGCGTGATGCCGACCAGGAAATCGAGCGTGTGCTTCTTCGCGTCGACGACGACCTCGTTGACCGGATTGATCCGGTCGGCGGTGCCCGCGAACCCGAACGCGAGCGTCGTGTTGCGGTCCTCGGTCCACCAGCGCACGTCGAATCCGCCGCCGCGCGACAGGTAGTCGCGCTCGGACGACACGACGCCGCCGACGCCGATCGCATAACGATCGAAGTATTTCGTCAGCTTCGCGTCGCCGGCGGTGCGGTACTCGGTGACCGAGGCGCCCGACAGCGTGTTGTGATAGTAGGGGGACGCGCCCGACATGCCGTCGTAGACGACGCTGCCCTCGGCGACCCAGCCTCCGCCGAACGGCTTCATCACGTAGAACGACGGCGACTCGACGTGCATCCGGTTCGCGCCGGGCTGCCAGTCGCGGTAGTCCATGTAGCGCAGCGAGACGACGCCCTCGTCGGGCATCGCCTGCGCGCCGGCCGAAGGCACGATGCCCGGCAGCGCGAGCGCCGCCGCCATCAGCGCGCGCCCGGGTCCGCGCTCAGTTGCAGCCACAGCCGCCTCCGCCGACGCCGTAGCCGCCGGTCACCGCTTCCTTGCTCTGGTAGACGTGCTCCTGGTTCCGCGCGTCGAGCCGGTCGGCATCGAACTGCATCGAAGGCTTCGCGAGCTCGCCCTTCTCCCAGGGCTTCGGCGGCGCGAACGTGCAGCCCGCGAACCCGGTCGAAAACACGAGCGCGACGATGACGAAGGTGGCCCCTCCGGAGGAACGCGGGCGAGGCGGGCGTCGGCGAGGCGTCATCGGGAATCCAGCGCCGCCTTGATCCGCGCCTCGGCCGCGGCTTTCGTGTCGTCGCGGAAGCCCGCGTCGACCGAGACGACCTTGCCGCTCCGGTCGACGATGTACGAGGTCGGCATGCCCTTCACGTCGTACGCGGTCGGCACCGTGCCGACCGGGTCGTAGACGATCGTGAACGCGCCGGGCGTCACCGCGAGGAACTTCGCCGCATCCTCGCGCTTCTTGTCGACGTTGACGGCGACGACGGCGAGCCCCTGCGATCCGTACTTCTGCTGCATCTCGGCCATCCAGGGGAACGACCGGCGGCACGGCGCGCACCACGACGCCCAGAAGTCGACGTAGACGACCCGCCCCTTGAGCTTGTCGAGCGACACCGTCGCGCCGCTGCCGTCGGGCAGCGCGAACGGCGGCGCCGCATCGCCCGGCGCGACCGCATGCGCGGGCGCTGCGGCGAGACACGCGGCGAGGGCGGCAACGGTGGCGAATCGTCGCATCGGGTTCGCGAACAGGTCGGGAGCGAAGTTGTTCCGCATCGGGGGGCCGGCCGAGGTTATGCCAATGTCATTATAGGCGCGCCCGCGGGCATGCGCGAGTCCCGGGATCGCCTCGACGGCTGCCGTCCGTCGGGCGGAACCTCAGGCATTGAGCTTGTCGAGGAGCGCGGCGAGCTTCGCCGGCGAGTCCGTGCGCTTCATCCGCTCGACGACCGGGCCGATCGCCGAGACGTCCGAGGTCAGCACGCGCTGCTTGACGGTCGGGATGTGCGCCGGGTGCATCGAGAAGTTGCGCAGGCCCAACCCCAGAAGCACGCGCGTGAGCGTCGCCTCGCCGGCCATCTCGCCGCACACGGCGATCGGAACCCTGGCCTTGTTCGCGCCGGCGATCGCGAGCGCGATGAGCTTGATGATCGCCGGGTGCAGCGGATCGTAGAGATGCGAGACCGCCTCGTCCGACCGGTCGACCGCGAGCGTGTACTGGATCAGATCGTTGGTGCCGATCGACAGGAAGTCGAGCTTGGCGAGGAAACCGCCGATCGCGAGCACCGCCGCAGGGACCTCGATCATGCCGCCGACCTCGATGCCCTCGTCGAACGGCTCGCCCCGCTCGCGGAGCGATTCCTTCGCCTGGTCGATCATCGCGAGCGTGGCGTCGATCTCGGCGACCGACGCGAGCATCGGGATCAGGATGCGCACCTTCCCGTAGTGCGAGGCGCGCAGGATCGCGCGAAGCTGCGTCAGGAACAGCTTCGGCTCGGCGAGGCAGAAGCGCACCGCGCGCAGGCCCAGCGCCGGGTTGGGCGCCACCCGCGAGAGCCCGTCGAGCTCGGCCTTCTGCTTGTCCGCCCCCAGGTCGAACGTGCGGATCGTCACCGGCTTGCCGGCGAGGCCGGCGGCGACCGCCCGATACGCCTCGAACTGCTCGTCCTCGGTGGGCAGGCCGGCGCGGTTGAGGAACAGGAACTCGGAGCGGAACAGCCCCACGCCGTTGGCGCCGCTCTCGAGCACCTGCGCGAGGTCGCCGGGCAACTCGATGTTGGCGTGGAGCTCGACGCGGTGGCCGTCGATCGTCTCGGCAGGCTTGCCGCGCAGGCGCTTGAGCTTCTGGCGCTCGAGGTCGAGCTCGCTCTGCTTCAGCCGGTACTCGGAGAGCACCGAACGGTCCGGGTTGACGATCACGACGTGGTTGGTCCCGTCGACGATCAGCATCTCGCCGTCGTGGATCATCTGCCGCGCGTTGTGCGTGGCGACCACCGCCGGTACCGCGAGACTCCGCGCGACGATCGCCGTGTGCGACGTCACACCGCCCACGTCGGTCAGGAACGCGGCGAAATGGTGCTGCTTGAACTGGATGACGTCGGCGGGGGACAGGTCGTGCGCGACGAGTATCGTCCGCTCCTCGGCCACCGACGTCGGCAGCGAGCCGGGCTTGCCCATCAGGCGCTTCAGCACGCGCTCGACGACCTGCACGACGTCGGCCTTGCGTTCGCGCAGGTAGGCGTCCTCGATCTGCTCGAACTGGTCGATCAGCACGTTCATCTGCTGCGTGAGTGCCCACTCGGCATTGCAGCGCTGCTCGACGATGATCCGCTTCGGCGCCTCGGACAGCGTCGGGTCGTTCAGGATCATCCAGTGCACGTCGAGGAACGCGCCGAACTCGCCCGGAAGCTCGCCAGAGCGCGTCATCGTGCCGTGGAGCGCGGTGAGCTCCTTCTGCACCTCGTCGATCGCGAGCTCGAGGCGCGCGACCTCGCGGTCGACGCGCGAAGCCGGCACGACGTAGTGCGCGACCTCGAGCGTCGCGTGCGAGACGAGCTGCGCGCGCCCGATCGCGATGCCCCCGGAAACCCCGATGCCGTGCAGCGCGAACGTGACCATGCGCGCCGTCAGAGGACGCCCGGCAACGGGCGGGAAATCGCGCACGCCGGCAAGCCCGGCGCGCGGGGGGGCGCCGACGGCTCCCCGGTCAAGCCCCGTCGCCCTTCGCCGCGAGGACCGCGGCCATCGCCTCCATCGCCGCCTGCTCGTCCGGGCCTTCGGTCTCGAGCCGCACCGTCGCGCCCATCGCGGCGGCGAGCATCAGCACCGCCATGATGCTGCGCGCGTTCGCGCGCCGGTCGCCCACCGTGAGCACGGCACGGCTCCTGAAGCGTCCGGCGACCTTCACGATGCGCGCCGCCACGCGCGCGTGCAGCCCCTTCGCGTTGCGCAGCCTGATTTCGCGGATCTGCATCGTCGTTCTCCTTCGTCGAGTCGACACGGCATCGCCTCCCGCAGCGGTCGGCGATCCGGGTATTGATCCAGTTTCGTGCCGAAGGGTTCCGCAATGATGACAATTCATCCATTGCCCGACGTCGCCGCCGGACGACAATTCGTGCCGCGACGGCGGGCGTGAGCGTTCACTGTCCTTCGCCGAAGCAGTCCGCGACCAGCGCGCAGATCGCGACCATGGCCTCGTCCTCGTCCGGTCCGCTCGTCTCGAGCGTGACCTTCGCCCCCTTGCCGGCGGCGAGCATCATCACGCCCATGATGCTCTTCGCGTTCACGCGCCGGCCGTTGCGGCCGATGTGCACGTCGCTCTGGTAGCGCGAAGCGAGCTGCGTCAGCTTGGCCGACGCGCGCGCGTGCAGGCCGAGCTTGTTGACGATCTCAATTTCGCGTTGCGGCATAGACCGGATCGACCGTGAAGCGCAGCACGCCGTCGCGCCCGCCCGAGATCGCCTTCCTGACCATCGTGTCCATGCCCTTGGTGCGATAGGTCAGTGCACGCACGAGCATCGGCAGGCTCACCCCCGCGACTGCCTCGACGCGGCCGGGCATCAGGAGCTTCCGCGCGAGGTTCGAGGGCGACGCGCCGTAGATGTCGGTGACCACCAGCACGCCCTCGCCCGTGTCGAGCCGACCCAGCAGCGCGCGCGCCGCCGGCACGAGGTCGAGCGGGTCGTCGGTGCCCCTCACCGACATCGCCTCGAACTGCGGCGGCCGCGTCCCGAGCACGTGCGTGACCGCTCGCACGAAGCTGTCGCCCAGGGTGTCGTGGGCAATGACGAGGATGCCGATCATCTTGGCGATGGGCGCTCGGGAGATGTCGCGCGGCCGCGTCGCCGGATGGTAGCACGCGGCCGTCGGGACGAAAGCGCCGGTCCGGCGTCCGTCCGCGGATCCGTCATGCTGCTCTGCCGCATCCGTCGCCGCGGCATCGGCGCTCAGCGGCCGACCGCCTTCGCGAGCGCGTCGGCGAACATGCCCGCCACGTCGAAGCCGGTCTGCTCGGCGATCTCGACGAAGCAGGTGGGGCTCGTCACGTTGACCTCGGTGAGGAAGGGGCCGATCACGTCGAGCCCGACTACCAGCAGCCCCTCGGCCCACAGCGCGGGGCCGAGCGCTTTCGCGATCTCGCGGTCGCGGTCGTCGAGAGGGCGGGCGACGCCGCGCCCGCCCGCCGCGAGGTTGCCCCGCGTCTCGCCCGGCTTCGGGATGCGCGCGAGCGCGTAGGGCACCGGCTCGCCCGCGATCAGGATCACCCGCTTGTCGCCCTCGACGACCTCCGGGATGAAGCGCTGCACCATCACCGTCCGCCGGCCGTGATGGCTCACGGTCTCGACGATCACGTTGCGGTTCGGGTCGTCGGCGCGCACGCGGAAGATCGACGTGCCGCCCATGCCGTCGAGCGGCTTCACGATCGCGTCGCCGTGCTCGTCGATGAACGAGTCGATGAGCGTCGCGTCGCGCGTCACCAGCGTCGGCGCGATGTAGTCGCCGAACTTCGCGATCGCCAGCTTCTCGTTGTGGTCGCGGATCGCGCGCGGCCGGTTGTAGACGCGCGCACCCTCGCGCTCGGCGCATTCGAGCAGGTACGTCGAGTACACGTACTCCATGTCGAACGGGGGGTCCTTGCGCATCAGCACCGCCGCGAAGTCCTTCAGCGCGCGGTCCTCGGGCGCGCCCGCGCGGTACCAGTCGGCGTCGTCTGCGCCGAGCGTGAGCGGGACGACGCGCGCCCGCGTTCCCTGCGCATCCCAAA
>JAKLIE010000569.1 GCA_022709775.1 Pseudomonadota bacterium | reverse complement strand
TTGCGCATGACGACCGCGTCGTACTCGGCGAGCCGCCGCCGCGCCGGCTCCGCCGCGCGATGCCAGTGGTGGTTGTCGTCGAGGAGCGTGAGCTCGCGCCCGATCGCCGACGTCGCGCCGGCCTCCCAGCAGAGGTCCGGCTGCTGGATCGCGTGCGCGCGATGGCCGCGGCGCGCGAGCGCGCGCATCATCGCGATGCTCGAGTCCTTGTAGGCCTTGAGCTCGTGCAGCGGATCGACGACGAAGGCGACATCCATCGCGGGACTCCGGGTTGCGCTTCGCCACGCATTCTACGCGGCCCCGACGGCACGCGCGCCGGGATCCGCCGCGCCTACACGGCCGCGAGCTCGGCGAGCCGCCGCTGCATCGCCACGACGTCCTCGGTCGAGGGCACGCGCGCCGCGTAGAAGTGCGGCGATCCCTGCTCCGCCGAAAGCTCCGGGAACTTGGTCCGGAAGCGCTTCGCATAGCGCGACCACGCGGCGCCGAAATCGCCTTTCGACTCGTGCACGAGGCCGAGATCGCACGCGACGGCGAGGCGGAAGCCCGCCCGGTGCGCGCGGTAGCTGAAGTCGAGGTCGTACAGGTGGAAGCCGTCGAACGTCGCGGCGTCGTAGGGAACCGCCATGGCGGCGGCGCGGCGACACGCGACGAAGACGCCGTCGAGCGCCGCGATCCCCGTCACGAGCGGCGCGCCCAGGCTCATCGCGGACACCTCGTAGTCGGGGTCGCCGGGCGCATGGTAGGTGACCCAGCCGTGCAGCCACGGGTGTCCCGCCCAGAAGACCGCGGGACCGGTGACGCGCGTGGCCCCGGCCACGCCGACGAGATCGAAGTGCGTCAGGTGCCGCACGAGCCGCACGGCCGCGTCCGGTGCGAGCAGGTCGACGTCGTCGTGGCAGAACACGACCGCCTCGCCGCGCGAGCGCGCGAATCCGCGATTGAATCCCTCGCACAGCGACGTCGCGTCGGGGATCCGGACCACCTCGTGCGGGACGCCGGCGAAGCGCGTCGCGATCGTGCGCGAGAGCGCCGCGAACTTCGTCTCGTCGATGCTGCACACGACGAACGAGAAGAGCGACGGGGGCGCGAGCGGCCCCGGCGCCTCGAGCGGGAGCGGCGAGGTCGCCGCATCCCGGTCCGCCGCCGCGATCTCGACGACTGCCCGCATCGCCGCGTACGCGGTCGGGTCGCGTTTCACGAGCGAGACCAGCACGCGGGCAGCCACGGCCCGATCTCCCGCCGCCGCGAGCGCCTTGCCGAGCGCGAGCGCGTGCTTGCCCAGCGCATCCGCATCGTCGGCGGCGCGACGCCACGCGACGATCGCGCGTCCCCGGTCGCCCGCCGCCATCCAGGCGTTGCCTGCGTTGAAGGCGCACGCCGCGCCGCCCCCCAGCGACTCCGCGGTTTCGTAGGAGAGCGCCGCCGCGGTCGCGTCGCCGAGCCTCGCGGCGGCCTGACCGGCGAGCTGGTGCGCCTGCGGGGAGCGCGGCTCGGCCGCGATCCACGCGCGCGCGTCGTCCAGCGCGTCCGCGTAGCGCGCCTCGCGCCACG
>JAKLIE010000568.1 GCA_022709775.1 Pseudomonadota bacterium | reverse complement strand
CGCAGCCGCGTCAACCGGATGCCGCTCGGCAGCGCGGCGCTCGCCGGCACGAGCTATCCGATCGACCGCGACGCGGTCGCTCGCGAGCTGGGGTTCGACGCGCCGTGCGGCAACTCGCTCGACGCCGTCTCGGATCGGGACTTCGCGATCGAGTTCGCCGCCTGCGCGTCGCTCGTGATGGTGCATCTCTCGCGCTTCGCGGAGGAGCTCGTCGTCTGGTCGTCGCAGCGCTACGGGTTCGTCGCGCTCTCGGACGGCTTCTGTACCGGCAGCTCGATCATGCCGCAGAAGAAGAACCCGGACGTGCCCGAGCTCGTGCGCGGCAAGTCCGGCCGCGTGTTCGGCCACCTGGTCGCGCTGCTCGCGCTGATGAAGGCGCAGCCGCTCGCCTACAACAAGGACAACCAGGAGGACAAGGAGCCGCTGTTCGACACCGTCGACACGCTGGCGGACTGCCTCGAGATCGTCGCGGACCTGGTCGCCCACGGGCTCGCTCCCGTCCCCGAGCGCATGCTCGCCGCGGCCCGGGAGGGCCACGCGACCGCGACCGACCTCGCCGACTACCTGGTGCGCAAGGGCCTGCCGTTCCGCGACGCGCACGAGGTGGTCGCGCGCGCGGTCCGCGAGGCCGAGGCGCGCGGTGTCGAGCTCGCGGACCTTCCGCTGGCCGACCTCGTCCGCTATTCGCCGCTCGTCGCCGCCGACGTGTTCGGCGTGCTCACGCTCGAAGGCTCGGTCGCGAGCCGCGACCATCCGGGCGGCACCGCGCCGCGTCGCGTGCGCGAGGCCGCGGCGGCCGCGCGCGCGGCGATCGCGCGCGAGTCGGGGTCGCCATGAGCGCGCGCAAGGTTGCCCGATGACGGCGGTGCCGGTCGACACGCTGGGCCTCGCCGCCGGCACGCTGACGACGATCGCGTTCGTCCCGCAGATCGTGCGCATCGTCCGCGTTCGCCACGCCGACGACCTGTCGTGGTGGACGTTCGGGACGTTCGCGCTGGGCGTCGCGCTCTGGCTCGTCTACGGGCTCGAGCTCGACGCGATCCCGATCGTCGTCGCGAACGTCGTGACGCTCGCGTTCGCGCTGGTGATCCTCGTCCTCAAGTGGTGGTACCGGTCCGGCGGCGGGCACGACGCGCTGCCGCCCGCCCGGGACCGCGCGCACTGACGCACGTCGCGGCGCGAAGCCGCGCGGAGACTCGACCGTACGACCGGAAGGTTCCATGACCAACGAATCGAAGAAGCTCGCATTCCTCGGACTGGGCGTGATGGGGTACCCGATGGCGGGCCACCTCGCGCGCGCCGGCCACGAGGTCACCGTCTACAACCGCTCGCCGGGAAAGGCCGACGCGTGGCGCAACGAATACCGGGGCCGTACGGCGCGCACGCCCGCCGAGGCGGCTCGCGGTGCCGAGATCGTCATGATGTGCGTCGGCAACGACGACGACGTGCGCGTCGTCGCGAACGGCCCCGACGGGGCGCTCGCAGGGATGGCGGCCGGCTCGATCCTCGTCGATCACACGACCGCATCGGCCGAGGTCGCGCGCGAGGTCCACGCCGCGGCCGG
>JAKLIE010000567.1 GCA_022709775.1 Pseudomonadota bacterium | reverse complement strand
ACAGCGCGATCACCGGCACCTGCAGCTCCTTGGCGAGCGCCTTCAGCGAGCGCGAGATCTCGGAGATCTCGGTCGCCCGGTTCTCGCCCTGCGAGGAGGCTTGCATCAGCTGCAGGTAGTCGACGATGACGAGGCCGAGCGGCGAGTGCGCGCGCGCGATGCGCCGCGCCCGCGAGCGCAGCTCCATCACGGTGAGCGCGGGCGTCTCGTCGATCAGGATCGGCGCGTCGTTCAGGCGCCCCAGCGCGCCGGACAGGCGCGTCCAGTCGTCCGCCTGCAGCCGCCCGGTGCGCAGGTTCTGCGACGGGAGCTTCCCCACCGAGCCGATCAGGCGCATCGCGAGCTGGTTCGCGCCCATCTCCATCGAGAAGATCGCGACCGGACGCTTGGACTCGAGCGCGACGTTCTCGCCGATGTTGACGGCGAGCGCGGTCTTCCCCATCGACGGTCGTCCGGCGACGATCACCAGGTCGCCCGCCTGCAGTCCGGCGGTCATCCTGTCGAGGTCGGCGAAACCGGTCGCGAGGCCGGTCACGTCGGTCGGGTGCTCGCGGTTGAACAGCTCCTCGATGCGCTCGACGACGCCGGTGAGCAGGTCGCCGATCTTCTCGTACTGCTTGCGCCCGCGCGAGCCCGCCTCGGCGATGTGCATCACCTTGGTCTCGGCCTCGTCGAGCAGCTGCGACGCGTTGCGCCCCATCGGCTGGTACGCCGATTCGGCGATCTCGGCCGCGGTCGACGCGAGCTTCCTCAGGACCGAGCGGTCCCGGACGATCTGCGCGTAGTGGCGGACGTTCGCCGCCGTCGGCACGCTCTGCACGAGCGCGCCCAGGTACGAGAGCCCGCCCACGTGCTCGAGCTTGCCGGCCAGCGACAGCGACTCGGCGACCGTCACCGCGTCCGCGGGGCGCCCGCCGCCGATCAGCCGGGCGACGTGGTCGAAGACGATCCGGTGCGCCTCGCTGTAGAAGTCCTCCGCGGTCACGACGTCGCCGATCTTGTCCGCCGCCTCGTTGTCGAGCAGCAGACCGCCCAGCACCGACTGCTCCGCCTCCAGCGAGTGCGGGGGCAGGCGCAGCGCGTCGACGTCGGCGTGATCGGGCATCGTGGAAACCGTCGGGGAGGCCGATTCTACCGCTTCGACGTCCGGCGCCGCCGCGTCGCCCGTTCGCGGCTGGCCGATGCGTGCGGCTAGGGCCGGTCGACACTTCCGTGGCACTCGCGGTAGCGCAGGCCGCTGCCGCAGGGGCACGGTCCGTTGCGCGGGGCCGCGTAGGGCCGCCCGGCCGCTTCGTGCCTGCGTCGCGCCTCGTCGCGCGACCGCGCGTGCAGCCGCTCGAGGTTCGTGCGATCGAAGGCGGCCGCGATGCCGTCGGGGACGACGATCGGAACGCGGAGGTCGACCCACGGCCCGCGCCCCGACGCGAGGCGTGCGGCATGCTTGTCGGCGAAGCGCCGGTGATAGCGCACGCGCGCCTCGTCCACGCGCCCCATCGATCGGTGGACGACAGGCAGGTCCAGCGCGACGCCCAGCCGGAAGCCGGCAAGGTGCGCGCGAAAGCTG
>JAKLIE010000566.1 GCA_022709775.1 Pseudomonadota bacterium | reverse complement strand
GCGGTCCTGGCCGCCGCGCACGAGCTGCAGGGCCTGCACCACGAACTCGATCTCGCGGATGCCGCCCGGGCCGAGCTTCACGTTGTCGCGCGCGTCGCGCCGAGCCGCCTGCTCGCGGATCTGGCGGTGGACGTCGCGCAGCCCGGCGTACGCGTCGTAGTCGAGGTACTTGCGGTAGACGAAGGGCCCGACGATCGCGTCGAGCTCCTCCTGCGGCACGCCCGTCAGCGCGCGCGCCTTGAGCCACGCGTATCGCTCCCAGGCGCGTCCCTGCGTCACCAGGTAATTCTCGAGCGCGGCGTACGACATCGTGAGCGGCCCGCTCTCGCCGTAGGGGCGCAGGCGCATGTCGACGCGGAACACGAACCCCTCGGCGGTCGCGTCGTCGAGCATCGCGATCACGCGCCGGCCGAGCCGGTCGAAGAACTCGCGGTTCGCGACGACGCGCGGCCCGGCCGTCTCGCCTTCCTCGGGGTAGAGAAAGACGAGGTCGATGTCGGACGAGACGTTGAGCTCGCCCCCGCCCAGCTTGCCCATGCCGACGACGACCAGCGGCTGCGGCGCGTCGCCGTCCGCGCCCGCGGGTTCGCCGTGCGAGGCGACGAGCTCGCGGCGTGCCGCCGCGACGGCGGCGTCGATCGCGACCTCGGCGAGCGTGGTGACCGCGCCGCAGACCTCGCCGAGCGTCGCGCGGCCGGCGAGGTCGCGGGCGAGCGTGTGGACCATGACGCGGGTGCGCAGCGCGCGCAGCGCCGTGCCGAGGGTGTCCGCGGCGTCGGTCGCCGCGGCGGCGGCGTCGATCGCGGTCCGCGCGCGCGCCCAGTCGAAGGGGGCGTCGAGGGTCGCCGCGAGCTCCGCGCGGAGCGCCGGATCCGCGCCCAGCATGCGCCGGGCGTAGTGGCTGAACGCGAGCGCCTCGTCGAGGTCCATCGGGGAGGGCGGGAAGGGCGGGAAGGGCGGGGAAACGGGCAAGGGCCCGGGGTCGATCCGTTACACTGTGGTTCCGGGCCCGCCCATTATGCCTGTCGCGCACGAATCCGCCCCAGCGACGTCCGCGCCTCGCTCGCTCGCCGCCCGGCTGGCCGGGTTCGCGGGCATGGCCATCGCGGCGCTCGTCGTGCTCGCCTGCGGGGTGCTCCTCGCGGTGCGCTACGTGGTGCTCCCGCGCGTCGAGGCCTGGCGCCCCGAGATCGCCGAGCGGCTGACGCGCGCGCTCGGCGCCCCGGTGACGATCGACGGCCTCGCGACCGGCTGGGACGGCTGGAACCCGAAGCTCGTGGTGACCGGGGTCGCGGTGCACGACCGCGCAGGAGGGCTCGAGCGGCCCCTGCTCGAGTTGCCCCGGGTCGATGCGACGATATCGTGGTCGTCGCTGCCGCTCCTCGACCTGCGCACGAAGGAGCTCAGGATCGAGGGCCCCAGGCTCGCGATCTCGCGCGACGTTGCCGGGCGCCTCCACGTCGCGGGGCTCGAGATCGATCCGGATTCGACGGTCGACGACACGCGGTTCACCGACTGGATCCTGCGCCAGCGCGAGATCGTCGTGCGCGACGCGCTGATCCTGTGGACC
>JAKLIE010000565.1 GCA_022709775.1 Pseudomonadota bacterium | reverse complement strand
CGGTCGAGGCGGTGGAGATGCGCATCCGCGCGGCGGGACTGGATGTTCACAGGTCGCGGGGCGTCGAGCGAACGCTCGTCGGCGCGATCGGCGACGAGCGCATCCTCGAGCCCGGGTGCTTTGAGTCGATGCCGGGCGTCGAGCGCGCGGTGCGCGTCGTGAGACCGTACCGGCTCGTGTCGCGCGAGTGGCACCCCGGAACGACCGTCGTCGACGTCGGCGGCGCGGCGATCGGCGGCCGGGAGGTGCAGGTGATCGCCGGCCCCTGCTCGGTCGAGACCGACGGGCAGATGGCCGAGGCGGCCGACGCGGTGGCGCGCGGCGGCGCGCGGCTGATGCGCGGCGGCGCGTTCAAGCCGCGCACGAGCCCGTACGCGTTCCAGGGGCACGGCATCGAGGGGCTGCGGATGCTCGGGCGCGCGGCGGCGCGGCACGGGCTGCCGGTCGTCACCGAGCTCATGGACGTGCGGATGCTGGACACGTTCCTCGCCGAAGGCGTCGACGCGATCCAGATCGGCACGCGCAACATGCAGAACTTCGATCTGCTGAAGGCCGTCGGCCGCGTCGACGTGCCGGTCGTGCTCAAGCGCGGGATGAGCGCGACGATCGCCGAATGGCTGATGGCGGCCGAGTACGTCGCGGCCGGCGGCAACCACCGGATCGTGCTTTGCGAACGCGGCATCCGCACGCACGAGACCGCGTACCGCAACGTGCTCGACGTGACCGCGATTCCCTACGTCAAGCGCGAGTCGCACCTGCCGGTGATCGTCGATCCGTCCCACGCGGGCGGCAAGGCGTGGATGGTGGAGGCGCTCGCCTGCGCAGCGGTCGCGGCGGGCGCCGACGGGCTGCTGATCGAGGTGCATCCCTGCCCGCGCGAGGCGTGGTGCGACGCGGACCAGGCGCTCGCGCCCGACGCGTTCGGCTCGCTGATGGCGCGCCTCGCGGCCGTCGCGGCGGCGGTGGGGCGGGTGCTCGCGCCGGCGCCGGAGGCCCGCTCGCCGGCGCGCATCGCGGGGGAGACTGCGCTGCCGGCGTGAGAAGCCGCGCGTTCCGGCGACGCCGGGCGGGGGCGGTCGCGCAAAGTGCGTGGTCGCCGCGCGTCGACGCGCGATCGATTGCGGCCCGCCGCCGCGATCGCGTTCGCTTCCGAGGGCCGGACGCGGCGGCTCCGGCGGCTGCCCTGTCCGGCAAGTGGACGTCGCTTGCCGGATCGAGGTGCGGCTCCTGATCGCCGTTGCCGGATCCGGCGTGCGGCCCGCCCGGGACGTCCGGGCAGGGCGCGCGGCCGACGCGGTCAGTCGATGTCCCGCGCCCGGCGGCGGAGCTCGAGCGCCGTCATGCTCGTGGGCGCGAAGACGCCCTTCGCCTTGGGGTCCATCACCGTCTCGAGGGTCCTCGCATTCTGCAACTCGGTGATGCGCTCCAGCACCTCCGCCAGCGCGAGCATGATCAGCTTCAGATCCGGCACTTCCTCCGTCTTCATCGCCACACTCCCGTTCATCGTCGTCCGGCCCCGTCGTCGGTTGGGCGGCGGGGCGCCTGCATCCCGGGTCGGCGGCTCGCCGCAC
>JAKLIE010000564.1 GCA_022709775.1 Pseudomonadota bacterium | reverse complement strand
AGCTCGCCGAACGCCCCGGCACGCACTTCGGCATCGGCATCGTCGACCAGGCGCACCTCCGTTCCCATCGGGGTTCCGGCTGCGCCGGGAACGCGCGAGGCGGGCGGAAGCCGCTGGCAGAGCGCCGTGCCGATCTCGGTCGCCCCGAATGCGGTCACGACGGGCACGCCCAGTGCCGCTTCGAGCGCGACGACCTCGCCGGCCTCGAGGCGTCCGGCATTCACCACCGCGACGCGCAGCCTGCCGCCCGGCGGGCGCGGGCGACCGGCGAACCGCGCGAGCAGCTCGCGATGGATGGCGAACGACGCCGCGACGTAGCTCACGCGCTCGGCATCGATCGCGCGTGCGAGCGCCGAGACGTCCGCCTCGTCCAGGCACTCGATGCTCGCGCCGTTGAGGATGGGCACGACGAACGTCGTGCGCTGGCCGAGGGCGAGGGGGAACGCGGTGACGTGTGCGGACACGTCGTCGGGAACGATGGCCAGCCGTTCGCCCATCCGATCGGCCTGGAAGGTCATCTGCAGGTGCGTCGTCGGCACGAGCTTGAAGCGACCCGAGGTTCCGGACGTCGCATTGACGTAGCACCAGTCCGCACTGCCGCGCCGGGGCCTCGCGAGCGAGGAGCCCTCCCGGTCGAGCGCGAGCTCGAACGCGGGGGCCTCCGGGTTGCCGGACGGCGCGACGCGGATCGTCGCGATGCCGAGCCGGCGCGCTGCCTCGTCGAGTTCCGGCGCGCCGCCGGCCGGCAGGACCACCGCGCGAGGGACGAGCCGCGAGAGCAACGCCTCGTACGCATCGGCGTCGAGCGACGACGCCATCGGCGCGTAGGTCGACGATGCCGGCATCGCGAGCAGCAGCGCCGCCTCGACTTCGCGCGTGCCTGCCGTTCCCGCGACGATGTCGCCGCGGCGCAGATCCCAGCGGGCAAGCGCGGCCCGCGTGCGCAGGATCTGCCGGCCGAGCTCCGCGAACGTCAGGACGACGCGGCCCTCGCGACGCACGACGGGACGAACCGGTTCGCGCTCCGCGAGGGCGAGCAGCCGTAGGGTGAGATCGTTTCGGTCGGGTGCGGTCACGTGCGTCGCTCGCCTGCCTGGCGGGAAGGGCTCCACTGCCGGAAGCGATGACGAGCCGGCGGCGCAGGGCGAATTATAGCCGTCGCTCCGGCGCGGGCCCGGCCGCCGCGCTAGTGCCGCATGGCTCGCTCGACGAGGCGCGCCATTCGCGCGGGCGTCGACGCCTCGCCTTCGACCGCGTCCGCGTCGATCTCGACCGCGAACAGCGTGCGCACCTCGCCGACGAGTCGCGCTGCCTGGAAGGCATCGCCGCCGATCGTCCGGAAATCGTCGTCGCGACCGACGGCCGGGCGGCCGAGTACGGCGGCCCAGAGTCCCGCGATCGCCGCTTCCAGCGGCGAGGACCGCGCGTCGTCGACCTGCGGCAACGCGCATGCCGCCGCGGATAGGTGGCCTACGTGCGCCGCGAGCGACTGCCGCAGCACCTTGCCTGCCGCATTGCGCGGGATGGCGTCGACGAACCAGACGCGCCGCGGCGAGCGACGGGGGCCGAGCGCGGCTCGAGCGCGAGATTGCAGTTCCGCCCCG
>JAKLIE010000563.1 GCA_022709775.1 Pseudomonadota bacterium | reverse complement strand
CGTGTGCCGGCGCATCCGCGCCGACCCCGCGACCGCGCTGCTGCCGGTGGTGCTGGTCACCTCGCTCGACCCGCACGAGGAGCGCGTCAAGGGGATCGAGGCCGGCGCGGACGACTTCCTGTCGAAACCGATCCACCAGGCCGAGCTGCTGGCGCGCGTGCGCTCGCTCCTGCGCATCAAGGCGCTGCAGGACGAGGTGCGGCGCCAGGCCGACGAGCTGCGGACGTGGAACGCGACGCTCGAGGCCCGCGTGCAGTCGGCGGTCGCCGAGATCGCGAAGCTCGCCCGGCTGCGGCAGTTCTTTTCGGCCCCCGTCGCCGATGCGATCGTGTCGACGGGCGAGGCGTCGCTGCTGGCCCCTCACCGTCGCGAGGTCTGCTGCGTGTTTATCGACATGCGCGGATTCACCGCCTTCACCGATTCGGCCGAGCCCGAAGAAGTGATGGCGGTGATCTCCGAGTTCAACGCCGCGATGGGGCCGCTGGTCGCCGCGCACGAGGGCACCGTGCCGCACTTCACCGGCGACGGCATGCTGATCTTCTTCAACGACCCCATCGAGGTTCCCGACGCCTGCCCGCGCGCGGCCCGCATGGCACTGGCGATGCAGGCGCGGTTCGCGCCGCTCTCGGAGCGCTGGCGCGCGCTCGGCCACGACCTGCGCCTGGGCATCGGAATCGCCCGCGGGTACGCGACGCTCGGCGCGATGGGCTACGAGGGGCGTTGGGACTACACGGCGATCGGCAGCGTCGTGAACCTCGCTGCCCGGCTGTGCGCCGAGGCGGCCGGCGGGCAGATCCTGATCGACCGGCGCGCGCGCGCGGGACTCGACGGCGCGTTCGCGCTCGAGCCCGTCGAGCCGCTCACGCTGAAAGGCTACGACAAGCCGATACCCGCATTCCTGCTCGTCGCCGGACCGGGCTGACGGCGCGAGCCCCCCGTCAGCGCAGCGACGCGTTCACGCCTTCGAGCGCGGCGGCACCGGGCACGAGCTCCGCGTCGGGCAGCCGGTTGAGAGGCATGTCGACGGTCTGCAGCGCGTCGTGCATGTCGCTCGCGTTCTCGGCCACGTACAGGAGGCCGGTCACGACGATCCCGCGCGCGCGGTGCGACTCGAGGTACGCCATCGCCCCGACCTTGTCGGTCGGGTCGTACGCGGCGTCGAGGCGCTTGAGTCGAAGCACCCCGCCGTCGTGCATCACGATGTCCCGCGTCTCGCCCGGCGTCTGCGACGCGACGATCGGCGCGCGCTCCGGCATGAAGTCGAGGCGGTTCACCGTGTCGTTGTGCTCGCGGACGTAGTCGTAGCTCTTGGTCGAGCCCGGGTGGTTGTTGAACGCGACGCAGGGCGACACGACGTCGATCAGCGCCGCGCCCTTGTGCCGGATCGCGGCCTCGATCAGCGGGACGAGCTGCTCCTTGTCGCCCGAGAAGCCGCGCGCCACGTAGCTGGCGCCTAGCGTGAGCGCCATCATCACGAGGTCGATCGGCTCGTCGTCGTTCGCCGCGCCGCGCTTGCTGCGGCTGCCCTTGTCGGCGGTCGCCGAGAACTGGCCCTTCGTGAGGCCGTCGACGCCGTTGTTCCCGACGATGGAGGTCATGTCGACGTTGCGCCGCAC
>JAKLIE010000562.1 GCA_022709775.1 Pseudomonadota bacterium | reverse complement strand
CAGGCGTCGTCGGTCGCCGCCATCGACTTGTAGGGGCTGGACTCCGCGAGCTCGTCCACGGTCCTCAGCACGTCGGCGCGCTCCCGTGCGCAGTAGTCGGCGATCGCGACGGAGAACCCGCGATCGCCGATCGCGTGCGCCGAGCACGTGGCGACCGGTTCGAGACCGCGCGCCAGCTTGTGCACGCCCTGTGCGCCGCCTTCGAACCGCGAGATGCCGTGCGCGAGGCAGTGCTCGATCGCCTGGTAGTAACAGGCCTCGAAGTGGAGGCCCGGCACGTAGTCGATCGCGCCCCAGTAGCGACCCCACATCGTCGTGCCGTCGGTCACGTCGAGCGCCGCGCAGAGCGGGCGCCCGTCGCGCGAGCCGGTCACCATCAGCACGTCGTCGCCCAGCGCGGCGCCGATGCGCTCGAAGCACTCCAGCGTCAGGTAGGGCGTCGAACGGTGCGCGCGGTAGGTGGCTTCGTAGCAGCGGTAGAAGAACGCCCAGTCGGCCGGACCGAGCTCGCTGCCGCGTCTGCGCTCGAACGCCACGCCTCGCTCGGCGAGCTTGCGGCGGTCCTGCCGGATCTTCTTGCGCTTGTCGTGCGAGAACGCGGCGAGGAAGTCGCCGAAGTCGCGCCAGCCTGCATTCGTCCAGTGGAACTGCACGCTGCGGCGCGCGATCATCCCGGCCGCGTCGAGCGCGCGCGCCTCCGCGTCCGTCGCGAAAAGGACGTGCAGCGACGAGTGGCTCCCGTCCGCGACCGCGGCGAGCGCGGCGTCGAGCAGCGCGCGCCGCGTCGCCGCGTCGCGGCCGAGGAGGCGGGGGCCCGTGACCGGCGTGAACGGGACCGCGGCGACGAGCTTCGGGTAGTAGCGCATGCCGTGCCTGCGGTACGCGTCGGCCCAGGCCCAGTCGAACACGTACTCGCCGTACGAATGCGCCTTCGCGTAGAGCGGGATGGCCCCGGCGAGGCGTCCGGCGTCCCATGCGGTCACGTAGCGCGGCGTCCACCCGGACGACGGGCTCGCGCAGCCCGTCTCGTGCAGCGCCTGCAGGAAGGCATGCCGCAGGAACGGGTGCCCGCCGGCGAGGGCGTCCCACTGCTCCGGCACGATCGCGCCGAGCGGTACGTCGTCGCGGATCACCGGCGATGCGGGCACCGGGAACGGCGGATCGGGTCGAAGGACGGGGGTACGCATGCGATGACTCCGATTGTCGCCGAAAGGAGGGTCCGGGACGACCCTCGCGCCCGGCATCGCCGAATCCGGGCATCGGCATGCGGGAGGCGTCCCCGTCCCTCGCCGGGCGTCTGCTACCATGATCCGATGCACATCGCGCTGGCGCAGCTCGACCAGGTCGTCGGCGATCTTTCGGGGAACGCGCGCCGGATCCTCGACGCGGCCGGCGCCGCGCGGCGGGGCGGCGCGTCCCTCGTGGTCACCCCCGAGCTGTCGCTTTGCGGCTATCCGCCCGAGGACCTCCTGCTGCGGCCGGCGTTCCTCGATGCCTGCGAGTCCGAGCTCGCCGCGCTCGCGGCGGCGGTGCGCGACACGACGCTCGTCGTCGGGTTCCCCGAGAGGCGGGACGGACGTCGCCACAACGCGCTCGCGGTGATCCGCGACGGGCGCGTC
>JAKLIE010000561.1 GCA_022709775.1 Pseudomonadota bacterium | reverse complement strand
ACGATGAGGCCGCCGAACGTCCCCAGCACGTTCGCGATGCCGGCGAGCCACGCGGCCGTGTAGCTGTACGCCGCGAGCTTGAGCGCCGCGACGAAGTCCTTCTGGCCGCCGAACGACGGCGCCAGCACGTCGACGATCATCGCGAGCACGAACGTGATCACGAGCGCGATCACGTAGCTGCCGACCGCCAGTCGCAGCGCCCACGCCACGCCCATGTCGGCAAAGCCGACGAGCGTCGCGAGCGGCCCGATCGCGGCGAGGATCATCACCCAGCCGGTGTAGATCGACTGTGTCGTCGCCGGCTCCGCGGCGATCGCGGTCCACTCCGAGGCCGGCTCGAGCAGTATGCCCCTGATGCGGTCGACGATTCCCATCTCGCTCCCCTCGCGCGCGAGGCGCGCCCTGCCGGCGCCGGGTGCCCAGTGTAGGAGAGCCGCCCGCGGCTGTCGACACGCGCCCGGTGTCCGCCTGCACCGATGCCCCGCGTATAGTAGCCGGCGCATCCGGACCGGCGCCGCCACCCTCGGCCGCGGCGGATGCGCGACCCGGCCCCCGGTCCATGCCCAGCACTTTCCTCGATCGTCTCAGGGAGCACGCACGCCGCGACGGCTCGCGACCCGCGATCGTCGGGCCGGAATCCTCGGTCGCCTACGACGAGCTCGTGCCGCGCGTCGAAGCCTGCGCCCGCTCGCTCGTCCGGCAGGGGCTGCGCGCGGGCGAGACCGCGGGCATCACGGTGCGCGACGAGGCCTCGCATCTCGTCGCGACGCTCGCGCTCCTCGCGCTCGGCATCCCTCAGGTGTCGATCGGCACACACGATCCGGTGCCGATGCGCAGGCGGCTTGCCGGACGCGTCGGCGTCACGCGTATCGTCGCTGCCGTCCCGGAGGATCGGCTGGAGGGCGTCGACTTCGCGCTCCTGCCGGCGGACGAGCCGCTCGCGACCGGATCGGCGGCGCTTCCCTGGTACGGCGGCGAGGGTGCGGTCGCGCTCTATCTCACGGGATCGGGCACGACCGGCGAGCCGAAAGTCGTCGCGATGAGCGAGCGCGATCTCGGGCTCCAGGCGGACCGCGGTTACTGCGACTACGGTCCCGAGCGCGTGCTGCGCCTCGCGTCGGTCGAGCACAACAACTCGAAGCGGCTCCGGCTCTACTGCCTCTGGCAGGGCGGCGCGTGCGTGCTGCGCGGCCACCGCAGCGCATCGATCCACGAGCTGTGCGACCGCCTCCGCGTGACCTGGCTCGACCTCGCGACCTATCACGTCGAGGACTTCGTGCGCGCCGCGCCGGTCGCCGGCCGGCTGCCTGCACACACGAGCGTCCGCTGCGGCGGCTCGCGCGTCCCCTCGCGGCTGCGCCGGGCGTTTCTCGAGCAGGTCTGCGACCGTTTCCACGTGTCCTACGGCACGACCGAGGTCGGCGGCATCTGCTTCTCGTACCCCTCCGAGCAGACGGACCCGGCGGTACCCGTGGGGCGTCCGGTGCCCGGCGTCACCATCGAGATCGTCGACGCGGAGCGCGAGCCGGTCGCGTCGGGCGAGGTGGGCGAGATCCGCGTCCGTGCGGCCGGGATGATCGACCACTACGTCGGCGACCCGGTGGCGACGCGCCGGCACTTCGAC
>JAKLIE010000560.1 GCA_022709775.1 Pseudomonadota bacterium | reverse complement strand
TCGCCCTGATCGCGCGCATCACCCGCACGAGCGTGCTCGAGGTGCTGGGCGAGGACTACATCCGGACCGCGCGCGCGAAGGGGCTGCCGAACGCCGCGGTGCTGATGCGCCACGCGCTGCGCAACGCGGCGGTGCCGATCGTGACGGTCATAGGCATCGGCGTTGCGCTCCTGATCGGCGGCGTCGTCGTGACGGAGAGCGTCTACAGCATCCCGGGGCTCGGGCGGCTCACCGTCGACGCGGTGCTCGCACGCGACTACCCGACCGTGCAGGCGGTGATCCTGCTGTTCTCGCTCGTCTACGTGCTGCTGAACCTCCTGGTCGACGTCGCGTACACGTTCCTCGATCCGAGAATCCGGTACTGACCGACGCCGCCATGGGGTCCGAGACCAGTTTCCGCGGTGGGGCGATCCGGGCAGCGGGGGACGTCCCTCGGAAAGCCGTCTCCGACCCCATCTTCAGGCGCCTGCTGCGCACGCCTACGGTCGTCGTCGGCATCGCGATCCTGTGCCTCGTCGCGCTGGCGGGTATCTGCGCGCCGCTCCTCACGCCGCTCGATCCGGCGGCCATCAACCCGGCTGCCCGCAACAAGACGCCCGGCGCGGTCGAGACCGTCCGCGCCGACGACGGGACGAAGTCCGAATTGCGCCACTGGATGGGCACCGACTCGCTCGGGCGCGACGTCTACGCGCGCGCGGTCTACGGAGCGCGGGCGTCGCTCGCCGTCGGCGCGCTCGTTGCGCTGGTCAGCGTCGCGATCGGCCTCGTGATCGGCCTCGTGGCCGGCTACGTGCGCTGGCTCGACGGCCCCGTGATGCGCCTGATGGACGGGCTGATGGCGATCCCGGCGATCCTGCTCGCGATCGCCGTCGTGTCGCTTTCGTCGGCGGGACTCGCGGCGGTGATCGTCGCGATCGTCGTACCCGAGGTGCCGCGCGTCGTGCGGCTCGTGCGCTCGGTCGTGCTGTCGGTGCGCGAGGAGCCCTACGTCGAGGCCGCGATCGCCGCGGGGACGCGCACGGTCCCGCTCGTGATCCGCCACATCCTGCCCAACACGCTGCCGCCGCTGATCGTGCAGGCGACCTACATCGCCGCCTCGGCGATCCTGATCGAGGCGATCCTGTCGTTCCTCGGCGTCGGCATCCCGCCCGAGACGCCGACCTGGGGCAACATCATGGCGGAAGGTCGGACGCTGTTCCGGGTGTATCCGCACACGATCCTGTACCCGGGCATCCTGCTCGCGCTCACGATCCTGTCGGTCAACCTGCTGGGCGACGGGCTGCGCGACACGCTCGACCCGCGGATGCGCGGAAGGCTGTGACCCCGACCGCGCCCATACTCGAGATCGCGGGTCTGACGATCGCGCTCCCGCGCGGCTCGGATCGCGCGCACGCGGTGAGGGGCGCGAGCCTGACGGTCGCGCCGGGCGAGATCGTGTGCCTCGTCGGGGAGTCCGGATCGGGCAAGAGCGTGATCGCGCACGCGACGATGGGGCTGCTGCCGAAGGGCCTGCGCGCGACCGGCGGACAGGCGCTGCTCGCGGGCGAGGACGTGCTCGCGGCCGGCGAAGCGCGGCTGCGCGAGCTGCGCTGCACGCGGATGGCGATGATCTTCCAGGAGCCGATG
>JAKLIE010000056.1 GCA_022709775.1 Pseudomonadota bacterium | reverse complement strand
GACAGCGCGTTTCCAGCCGCGTGCTCTTCGCCGAGCCGGGGATCACGCGGAAGCTCGCCGTGCGGTTGTCGATGCCCCAGGTGGGCTTGACCGGGGCCCAGAAGCCGTCGACCAGCCTCTTGTAGCTGTTGATGGTCGGCCAATACATCGGCGCGAACTGCATCAGCGCGTCGACCTGACCCGCGAGATAGCTCTCGAACAGCTTGCTCATCCCCGCACGGCCCTTCGGGTCGTGGAACACGTTCCGCTTCCCGTCCGACAGGCTCTGGTGGACGTGGCCCGAGCAGCCGGGGAAGTGCTGGTTCCACTTGGCCATGAAGCTCGGCATGATCCCGAAGCGCGCGCCGATCTCCTTCGCGCCGGCCTTGAACAGCAGCGCGCGGTCGCCGGCCTCGAGCGCGTCCGAGTAGACGATGGCCGCCTCGTAGACCCCGGGACCGGTCTCCGTGTGCAGCCCCTCGATCGGAACGCCGAACGCCGCGAGCTCGGTGAACAGCGCGTTGAAGTAGTCGCGCGCGTGCCCGGCGCGCAGCAGCGAGTAGCCGAACATGCCGGGGGTGATCGGCTCGGGGCCCACGCCCTTCTTCTCCGCCCAGCTCTGCGGCGTCTCGGCGAAGTTGAAGAACTCGAACTCGAGCGAGCACATCGGCTGCACGCCCGACTTCGCGGCGCGCGCGAGCACGCGCTTGAGCACCTGCCGGCCGTCGAGCGGGAACGGCTCCTCGCGGCCCTTGACGGTGCGCACGAAGTTCCCGAGGAAGAAGTCGATGCCGCCGTCCCACGGCACGTTGCGGTGGGTCGAGAGGTCGAGGCGCGCGAGCGCGTCGGGGTAGCCCTTGTGCCAGCCGGTGACCGTCGTGTTGTCGTAGCACTGGTCGTGCATGTCCCAGCCGTACACGACGTCGCAGAATCCGAAGCCGCCCTCGACGGCCGAGACGAACTTGTCCTTGTGCAGCACCTTGCCGCGCAGGATGCCGTCGATGTCGGACACGGCGACCTTGACGCCTGGCGTCGGGGACTTGAGCACGTCGGCGACGATCGCCTTCTCGGATCGGGCATCCGGCATCGGGTTCCTCCTGCGGGTTCGTGTCTTTTGGTCGGGTGGCAATGGGCAAGGAAGCGCGAATCGAACCGGACGGCGCCAGCGCGCGCCGGATTCCCCGTGTGACCGGCTTCGACCAGACGATCCTGCCTCCTTCACCTTGCGGATGTCGGCGGAGGCTTGCCCGGCTCCGAGCGAACGGCGATTCTAGCGCAGGGAAGGGCGGAAACGCCGTTCCATGCGGGACGGAACGGCCCTATGGCGCGTCGGGTGTTGCGTGGGAGAATCGGCCGCCCCCCGGCATGCCTCCGATGCGCCCCGCGTCCGCCCTGGCCTCGCTGCACCTCGCCGTCGCACTGTTCGGCGTGGCCGGCCTTTTCGGCGCGTGGCTCGCGATGTCTCCGGTGACGATCGTGCTCGGCCGGTCGCTCGTGGCGGCGCTGGCACTGTCGGCACTGGCTATCGCCACACGCACGCCCGCGAGGCCGGTGCCGGGTCTGGCGGTGAACGGCGCCGTCCTCGCATTGCACTGGGTAGCGTTCTTCGCCGCGATCCAGTCGGCCAGCGTCGCCGTGGGGCTCCTGGGCTTCGCGAGCTTTCCGCTCTGGACGCTGCTGGTCGAGCGCCTGACCGGCGAGCGGCGCGCCAACCCTCGCGACTGGGCGGTCGCCGCGCTCGTCGTGTCCGGCCTCGTGCTGACCGTCCCCCGCTTCGACTGGCAGGACGCGTCGCTGCGCGGCCTCGCGTGGGGCGTGCTGTCCGGCATGACCTTCGCGTGGCTCGCCGTGCGCAACCGGCGCTACGCGAGAACCCACCCGGCGCGGTCGATCGCGCTGTGGCAGAACGCGTTCGCCGCGCTGTGCCTGGTGCCGGTGGTGCTCCTCTGGCCGGGCGCCGCGGCGTGGCCGGGCGCGCGCGACCTCGTGCTGATCCTCGTCCTCGGCGTCGCGTGCACCGCGCTCGCGCACACGCTGTTCGTCGCGTCGCTCGCGACGGTCAGCGCGCACACGGCCAGCGTCGTCGCCGCGCTCGAGCCGGTCTACGGCATCGCGCTCGCGGCCTGGCTCCTCGGCGAGAGACCCACGGTCGGGATGCTCGCCGGATGCGCGCTCTTGGTCGTGGCGGCGGTCGTGGCGTCGCGCGGGGCGGGCGGGCGTTCCGAGGTCGCTGCCGGTAGAATGCCCGGCTGATCCTCGGCGGCGCCCTTCCATGACGAAACTCTCCCTCGGACTCGTCGGCCTCGGCCGCATGGGCGGCAACATGGCGCGCCGCCTGTCGCGCGGCGGGGTGCGCGTCGTCGGGCACGACGCAACGCCGGGATCGGCGGCAGCGCTCGCGAAGGAGGGTGCGATCGTCGCGGCGGACTCGCTCGCTGCGCTGGCTTCCGCACTGCCGGCGCCCCGGGTGGTGTGGGTCATGGTCCCGGCGGGCGGGGCGACGCAGTCGACGATCGACGCGCTCGCGACGCATCTGTCGCGCGGCGACACGGTCGTCGACGGCGGCAACGCCAACTACAAGGATTCGCAGCGGCGCGCGGAGGCACTGGCGGCTCGCGGCATCGCGTTCGTCGATTGCGGCGTGTCGGGGGGCGTGTGGGGCCTCGAGAACGGCTATGCGCTGATGTTCGGCGGCACGCCCGAGGCCGCGAGCGCCGTCGAACCGTTCGCCCGGATACTCGCGCCCGCGACCGACAGGGGCTGGCTGCACTGCGGACCCGCGGGATCGGGCCACTTCGTCAAGATGATCCACAACGGGATCGAGTACGGGATGATGCAGGCGTACGCGGAAGGGTTCGCGCTGCTCGACGGCAAGCGCGAGTTCGGCCTCGACGCCGCCGCGATCGCCGAGTTGTGGCGCCACGGCAGCGTCGTGCGTTCGTGGCTGCTCGACCTCACCGCGGGATTCCTCGCCCGCGACGCGAATCTCGACGGCGTCGCGCCGCACGTGGCGGACTCGGGCGAAGGGCGATGGACGGTCGCCGAAGCCGTGGAGCAGGGGGTGCCCGCGCCGGTGCTCGCGCTCGCGCTGATGAGCCGCTTCGACAGCCAGGGTAAGGGCGATTACGCGAACCGGATGCTCGCGATGATGCGGCAGGCGTTCGGCGGCCACGCGGTGCACGGCGCCGAGCCGGGAAAGCGCGGATGATCGTGGTCGTGATGGGCGTGACCGGCTGCGGCAAGAGCACGGTCGGCGCCGCGCTGGCGCAGAGGCTCGGCTTGCGCTTCGTCGACGCCGACGACTTCCATCCGCCGGGGAACGTCGCGAAGATGGCCGCCGGCACGCCGCTCACCGACGAGGACCGCTGGCCGTGGCTGGACCGGCTCGCCTCCGAGTTGCGCGCGATCGAGGATTCGGGAGGCAGCGCGGTCCTGGCGTGCTCCGCGCTGAAGGAGGCGTACCGCGCGCGCATCGTCATGGCGGGCGACGTTCGCTTCGTGCACCTCGTCGGCGACCAGGCGACGATCGCGTCGCGGCTGGCCGAACGCAAGCATCGCTACATGCCCCCTTCGCTGCTGGCGAGCCAGTTCGCGACGCTGGAGCGCCCGGCGAACGCCGTCGAGATCGACGTGCGATTGCCGGTCGACCGGCAGGTCGACGACATCTGCGCCGCCATTTCCGCAACCCGCCAGCCATGAGCGATCGCGACGAGCCCCTGAAGCCGGAAACCGAGGTGGTCCACCTCGGACGCGAACCGGCGAAGCATCTGGGTGCGGTCAACACGCCCGTCTATCGCGCGTCGACGATGGTGTTCCCGACGCTCGACGATCTCGAGGCGTCGGTCGCGGGGACCTACGCGGGCATCGGCTACGGCTTGCACGGCTTGCCGACCGTGACCGATCTGCAGGCCGCGGTTGCCGCGCTCGAAGGCGGCGCGCGCGGGTTCGCGGTGCCCAGCGGGCTTGCGGCGACGACGCTGCCGCTGCTCGCGCTCGCGAAGGCCGGCGACCGCGTGCTGATCACCGACTCGGTCTACGGCCCGACGCGCCGGTTCGCGATGAACACGCTCCAGCGCTACGGCGTCGAGGTCGCGTTCTACGACCCGCTCGCCGGCGCGACGATCGAGCAGGCGATGACGCCGAACACGCGCGTCGTGTTCGTCGAGTCGCCGGGGTCGCTGTCGTTCGAGGTGCAGGACGTCCCCGCGATCGCCGCGGTCGCGCACCGTCACGGGGCGGTCGTCGTGATGGACAACTCGTGGGCGACGCCGCTCGGGTTCCGCTCGTTCGATCACGGTGTCGACGTGTCGGTGCACGCGGCGACCAAGTACATCGGCGGGCACTCGGACGTGCTGCTGGGCTTGATCGTCTGCAACGACGCGACGACGGCGCCGATGCACCGGATCTGGACCGACATGGGCGTCGCCGTGTCGAGCGACGATGCTTTCCTGGGCCTGCGCGGGCTGCGGACGCTCGCGACGCGGCTCGAGCGCCACCAGGCGAGCGCGTTGCGCGTGGCCACGTGGCTGCGGTCGCGTCCCGAGGTGCGGGAGGTGCTCTATCCGGCGCTGCCGGGTGCCCGCGGACACGCGTTGTGGAAGCGCGACTTCCGCCTAGCGACGGGGCTCTTCACGATCGTGCTCCACCCGGGCCCGACGCGCGAGCGCTTCGCGGCGATGCTCGACCGGATGCGGCTCTTCCGGATGGGCTGG
Organism: Pseudomonadota bacterium; assembly: GCA_022709775.1. The sequence goes on along the minus strand of JAKLIE010000056.1, from coordinate 3,660 downwards.
AGCTGGGGCGGCTTCGAGAGCCTGATGATCCCGACCGATCCGGACAAGCCGCGAACCGTCTCGCGCCTCGATCCGGGCGGCCCCTGCCTGCGTCTGCACATCGGCCTCGAGGATCCCGACGACCTGATCGCCGACCTCGACAACGGTTTCCAACGCCTGACCGGACGATCCTGACGATGGCCCTGTTCACCAGGCGCGCGGCCCCCTACGTGTTCGGCTTCCTGCTCACCGCGTTCATGACGTTCATCGTGTCGGGCATCTCGACCTTCGTCGCCCTCGGCGTCGCGCCGGGCTTCCTTCGAACGTGGTTCGGTGCCTGGATGTTCGCGTGGGCGGTCGCGTTTCCCGCGGTGCTGCTCGTGCGGCCGTTCGTGCAGCGCATGACCGACCGGCTGACCGGGACGAATTCGCAGATGCCGGGTCGGTGATTCCCGCGTAGTGGCCCGACCCTTCGGTCACCCCCGGAATTCGGGCGGGACTCCCGCCGCCGGCGCGGGCGCGGCATTTGATGGATCTCAAGCGTTTTCGATCTCCCTGCGCGACGCAGCCGATTCTCGCGGTCCGACGGTTAGAATCCGGCGTTTAGCTTCCCGCGGGCGATTCCGACTCCGCCGCCCGGACCCTCCGATGCTTCGACTCGCCCACGGGCTCGCCTTCGCCGACCTCTACACGACGGCCGGCGCCGCCGCGATCGACCGCCTGTTCCTGACTCATCTCGATGCCGCGGACGCGCCTCTCGCCGCCCGGCTGCGCGACGCGCGGACCGCGCCCGATGCGCTCGGCAACAAGGCCGAGAGCGAATTGCTGATCGCGCTCGGCCCCCACGTCGAGGATTTCGTCGCGACGCTGTTCGGCGTCCAGGGCGAAGTCCGCGCGCTGGAGGCGGCGCAGAGCGCGCTGGCGCCGCTCTACGCGGTGAAGCGCCAATTCGTCCAGCGCAAGGCGATGAATGCCTACAAGGCCGACGCAGCGGTCGCGCTCGACGGGCCGGCGCTGCGCGCATCGCTGGAGGCGCGCATCGGCGCGACGATCGTGGGCAGGAAGAACGAGGTCGCGTTCGCCAACGCCGTCACCGGGTGGCTCGAGGACGAAGCGGCGAACGCCGAGGCGCTCGACCTCGCGCTGCGCTACGCTGCCTGGGCCGCGCACACGCCGGATGGCCGCGCAGCGCACCGCGACGGCGTGCTGTTCCGCGGCCCGCGCAAGATAGACGCGTCGAAGCTCGTGCCGATCGTCCCGGTCAAGCGCGGCGAGGTCACCGCGTTCACGCTTCCGCCGGGCCACGCCCGCGAGCGCGCGGGCTTCGCGCTGACCGACCGGGGCACCGACCTCGTCGGCGGGCTGGACCAGGCGCACTACTGCATCTGGTGCCACGAGCAGGGCAAGGACAGCTGCTCGCGGGGTCTCCCGGAGAAGAAGCCCGCCGACGGCGCGCCGCTCGAGAACCCGTTCAGGAAGAGCCCGTTCGGCGTGACGCTCGCCGGCTGCCCCCTCGAGGAGAGGATCTCCGAATTCCACAGGTTGCGGGCCGACGGCTGGGCGATCGGCGCGCTCGCGACGATCTGCGTCGACAACCCGATGGCGGCGGGCACGGGCCACCGGATCTGCAACGACTGCATGAAGTCGTGCATCTACCAGAAGCAGGACCCGGTCGACATTCCGCAGAGCGAGACGCGGATCCTCAAGGACGTGCTCGCGCTTCCCTACGGCTTCGAGATCTACTCGCTGCTGACGCGCTGGAACCCGCTCGACCTGCGCCGTCCGGCGCCGCGCGAGGCGACGGGCAGGCGCGTGCTCGTCGTCGGGCAGGGGCCGGCCGGCTTCACGCTCGCGCACCACCTGATGAACGACGGCCACACGGTCGTCGCGATCGACGGCCTCAAGGTCGAGCCGCTCGACCCGAAGCTCTCGGGCATCACGATCGCCGGCGAGCGCGTGCCGTTCGAACCGGTCCGCGATTTCGACTCGCTCGTCGAGCCGCTGGGCGAGCGCGTGCTGGCGGGTTTCGGCGGCGTGGCGGAGTACGGGATCACGGTCCGCTGGGACAAGAATTTCCTGAAGGTCATCCGCCTGCTGCTCGAGCGGCGAGGGCAATTCGCGCTCTACGGGGGCGTGCGTTTCGGCGGTACGATCTCCGCCGAGGACGCGTTCGCGATGGGCTTCGACCACGTCGCGCTCGCGGCCGGCGCCGGCAAGCCGACCGTGCTCGAGCTGCCGAACGGGCTGGCGAACGGCGTGCGCACCGCGTCGGACTTCCTGATGGCGCTGCAGCTCACCGGCGCGGCCAAGGCCGACTCGCTCGCCAACATGCAGGTTCGGCTGCCGGTCGTCGTCGTGGGCGGCGGCCTCACCGCGATCGACACGGCCACCGAATCGCTCGCCTACTACCCGGTGCAGGTCGAGAAGTTCCTGTCGCGCTACGAGGCGCTCGTGGCCGAGCACGGGCGCGAGGCGGTCGAGCGCACGTGGACGCAGGAGGAGCGCGCGATCGCCGAGGAGTTCCTGTCGCACGCGTACGCGATCCGCTCCGAACGCGACGAGGCGGCCGCAGAAGGCCGCGAGCCGCACATCGTGCCGCTGCTGCAGTCGTGGGGCGGCGCGACGATCGCGTACCGTCGCCTGCTGGTCGACAGTCCCTCGTACACGCTGAACCACGAGGAGGTCGAGAAGGCGCTGGAGGAGGGCATCTGGTTCGGCGAGGGCCTGACGCCGCTCGCGATCGAGGTCGACGCGCACGGCCATGCCGCGGGGCTCAAGGTGTCGCAGCACCACAACGACGGCGACGGCGTGTGGCACGAGTACGGACGCACGACGCTGCCCGCGCGCACGATCCTCGTCGCCGCCGGCACGCAGCCCAACACGGTGCTCGCGCGCGAGGACGCCGGGCACTTCGGCCTCGACGGCAAGTACTTCCGGCTGCTCGACGAGGACGGCACGCCGGTCAAGCCGGTGCGCGGCCTCGCAAAGCCGGAGAAGCCCGCGGTGCTGACCTCGATCCGGGAGGATGGCCGCGCGACCAGCTTCTTCGGCGACCTGCACCCATCGTTCCACGGCAACGTGGTCAAGGCGATGGCGAGCGCGAAGCAGGGCTACGGCATCGTCTCGCGGCGGCTCGCGCGCGTCGCGCCTGCGTCTCCGCTGTCCGACGCGCAATTCTTCGCGATGCTCGACGCCGACCTGCGCCCGAGCGTCGAGCGTGTCGAGCGCCTGACGCCGACGATCGTCGAGGTCGTCGTCCGCGCGCCCGCGGCCGCGCGCAACTTCAGGCCCGGCCAGTTCTACCGGCTGCAGAACTACGAGTCGCTCGCGCCCGTGAAGCGCGGCACCCGCATGACGATGGAAGGCCTCGCGCTCACCGGCGCCTGGGTCGACCGCGAGCGCGGGCTCGTCTCGACGATCGTGCTCGAGATGGGCGGCTCGTCGGACCTGTGCGCGACGATGGAGCCCGGCGAGCGCGTCGTGCTGATGGGACCGACCGGCGCGCCGACCGAGATCGAGCCCGGCGAGACGGTCGTGCTCGTCGGCGGCGGGCTAGGCAATGCGGTGCTGTTCTCGATCGGCCAGGCGTTCCGCGCGGCCGGCTCGAAAGTGCTGTACTTCGCCGGCTACAAGAAGATGATCGACCGCTACAAGGTCGCCGACATCGAGGCGGCAGCCGAC
>JAKLIE010000559.1 GCA_022709775.1 Pseudomonadota bacterium | reverse complement strand
GATCGGGCACGCGTAACACCGCGATCGGCGCAACTTGCACACTACAGATGGATCAAGTGAAGCGGGCGCTCACATCTTCCTGTAATTCGCTGCCGTTCGTCGGCCGCCGTGGGCGACTGTTGCATCGATACGACAACGTCATAGGCCGATGGAATATCCGCCCTTTCGCCGCGGAAACTCGGCGGGGCGTCGATCGGGTGACGCGATGGCGGTTGCCGGGGGGTGCCTTCAGGCGAGACGAATGAAAAAGCCCGCTCGGGGCGGGCTTCATTCGGGTGTTTGGTGGCCAAGGGCGGAATCGAACCACCGACACAAGGATTTTCAATCCTCTGCTCTACCAACTGAGCTACTTGGCCTGAACGGTGAATTATAGCAGGCAGGACGGGTGCGCCCGCCGCCGCGCGGACCTCAGCCGGCGAGGAACGCCTCGAGTTCCGCCAGCGTCGCGTCCGGCGCCTCCTCCGCGAGGTAGTGGCCGCAGGGCAACGGGCGCCCGCGCACGTCGTCGGCGACCGCGCGCCACTCTGCGAGCGGGTCGAACAGCCGGTGGACGACGCCACGATCGCCCCAGAGCGCGAGGAGCGGACGGCGCACGCGCCGCCCCGCCTTGCGATCCGCCGCGTCGTGCTCGAGATCGATCGAGGCCGAGGCGCGGTAGTCCTCGCAGGTCGCGTGGATCGTCGCGGGGTCGCGGAAGCAGCGCTCGTACTCGGCGAGCGCGCGCGGGTCGAAGAAGGCCGTGCCGCCCGAACCCCATCCTCCGATCTTGGTGCGCAGGTAGGCGACCGGGTCCGCGCCGATCATGCGCTCGGGCAGGTCGAACGGCTGGATCAGGAAGAACCAGTGGTAGTAGGCGGTCGCAAAATCGCGGTCGGTCTTCTCGTACATCGCGAGCGTCGGCGCGATGTCGAGGACCGCGACCCTCTCGACCGCGTCGGCATGATCGACGGCGAGCCGATGCGCGAGGCGTCCGCCGCGATCGTGTCCGACCAGCCGGAAGCGCGGATGGCCGAGCGCGCGCATCACCGCCACCATGTCGGCCGCCATCGCGCGCTTCGAGTAGGCCGCGTGGCTCGCGTCGGACGGCGGCTTCGAGGAGTCCCCGTAGCCGCGCAGGTCCGCGCACACGACCGTATAGCGGTGCGCGAGCGCGGGCGCGATCCGGTGCCACATCGCGTGCGTCTGCGGATAGCCGTGGAGCATCAGGAGCGGAGGGCCGCTTCCGCCGACGACGCAGGCGATCGTCGCGCCGGCGCCGTCGACCGCGACGGAGCGGAATCCGGGAAACAGGTCGGCATCGCAACTCATCGCGGAACTCCTTCCGGCGTTGCCACGCGCGCGGGCGCCGATCGCGGCGAGGCGCGCTCGCGGAACCGCCACGGCGGCTCGGGATCGGGAAGCGACCACAGGCCGCGCCGCGCAGCGCGCGCGTCGTCCTCGAGCGCGATCATCGCGCGATCCTTCGAATAGCGGCGGTAGACCCACGCCATGCCGTCGCGCACCTGCGCCTCGCCGAGGTCGACGCCGTCGACCGCGACTCGCGCGAGCGTCCGCCCGTAGCCGTCGGTTCCGCGCGTCGCGACGCGCGCGTCCCGATGCATCGCGCGCGCGGCGAGCGCGTCGCGCGAGCGGCT
>JAKLIE010000558.1 GCA_022709775.1 Pseudomonadota bacterium | reverse complement strand
AGCGCGAGATTGCAGTTCCGCCCCGGTCAGCGGCACGCCGGGCTCGCGCACGACGGCCGCCACGATCTCCTGGCCGAGCCGAGGATGCGGGACGCCGAACGCTGCGGCGTCGGCGACGCCGGGAATGGCCCGCAGTGCAGCCTCGATCTGCAGCGGCGCGAACTTCTCGCCTCCGCGATTGATGACGTCGGTCGCGCGTCCCACGAGGTACACGTCGCCCGACGCGTCGACGCGCCCGAGGTCGCCGCTGCGGTACCAGCCGTCGACGAACGTCGCCGCGGTCAGCGCAGGATCGTCGAGGTAGCCGTCGAACACCTGGGGGCCCCGGGCCTGCAACTCGCCGACCTCGCCCTCGACGACCTCGCGGCCGTCGTCGCCGACGATCCGGATCTCGGACGCGAGCGGGTCGCCGACCGACCCGTGCGTCCGCGGCGCGGGCGGCAGGCGCTGGTGGACCAGGATCCCTCCCTCGGTCGTGCCCAGTCCCGTGATCGCCGGCACGCCGAAGGCATCCTCCAGGCGCGCGAATTCGTCGGACTCGAGCCGGCCCGAAGCCACGCGGAGGAAACGCAGCCGCCCGGCGCGCACGTGCCGGCCGATGCGCAGACGCTCGATCAACTCGCGCTGAATGGTGAACGAGGCCGACACGTACGTGATCGCATCCCGGTCGACGGCATCGAGGAACGCGCCCGCATCGGCTTCAGGCAGGCAATGCACGCTTCCGCCGTTGAGCATCGCGAGCAGCAATGCCGGCCGCTGGCCGTTGGCGAGATGGAGCGGCGTCAGGTGGCCCGACACGTCGCCCGGCGTCATCGCGAGGCGCTCGCCCATCGCGCGGGACGTGGCCAGCGCCTGCCGGTGCCCGTACGGGACCAGCTTCGGCCGGCCGGTCGTTCCCGACGTCGCTCCGACGTACGCCCATCCGGCGTCCCGTCGCGGAGCGGCGTCGAGCGAGGCCGTGGCGCGCACGAGCGCCAGGTCGAACGCCCCGGCCTCGGCCGCACGATCCGGGATCATCGCGATCTCGGCGATCCCGAGCCGGCGCGCAGCCTCGCCGATCGGATGGTCGCCCCGCGCGGGCACGAGGACGGCCTTGGCCCCGGTTCGCCGCAGAAGTTCGACGTAATCGCCGACGGCAAGCGTCGGATCGAGCGCCGCGAACGTCGACGACACGGGCAGGATCGCGACGGCCGCGGCGCACTCGACGCGATCGACCGCCGCGGCGGCCAGCACGTCGCCGCGCTCGATGCCCCACGAGGCGAGCCGACCCCGCGCGTCCCGGATCCGCTGGGCGAGCGTGCCCCATGTCATCGGCGCGCGCGTAGGCGCGCTCAGCACCGGCGCGCCCGGCCGGCCGGCGGCGTGCGCGAGCAGGGTCGCCGTGATGTCGTCGGCCGTCGATGCGCTCACGAACGCGTCCGGTGACGGGCCTGCTCGATCATGCCTGCCATGCCCGCGAGCGTCCCCGAAGCGCCGTCGATCGCCGCGGGCGGCAGCTCGACGCCGAACACCGCGTGCACCTGGTCGAGCATGCGCGCCGCCCTGGCATCGTCGCCGCCCAGCGAGCGGAAGGCGTCGCCCGGGCGCACGCTCGCGACCTCGAGCACGTCGCACCACAGGCCCGCCAAGGCCGCCTCGA
>JAKLIE010000557.1 GCA_022709775.1 Pseudomonadota bacterium | reverse complement strand
AGGCCGACGAGCTCGTGCTCCGGCAGGACCGCCGCGAAGTGAAACATCCCGTGGAATCCGAACGGGCGCCCGCTCGGCGGCATCGTCTCGAACGAGAACTGCCGGGCCAGGAGTTCGGGCGCGAAGCGAATGGCGTGCGCCTCTTCCAGCAGTTGCCTATGGGTGACGCCGATGGCGTGATCCTCGGGACCGTCCAGCGTGATCCGGGGATCGGCAAGCGCGTCGATCAGCCGTCGCGATCGCAGGGAGAAGCCCCCGTTGCCGACCCGGCGACCCTCCGGGTGGAACGACCAGGGCGCCCCGATGTAGTCGTACGCGAGGTATTCGGCGTTCCACGTCTCGGGATTGAGGATGAATCCGTCCCACTGCACGACGAGGACGTGCGAGGTGTCGACGTAGGGACCAAGTCCCTTGAGCATCAGGGTCGAGTAGTCCCCGATCGATGCGATCTTCGGGACGTGTGCGACTTCGACGGGGGCGGGCAGAGTGACTCCCTCGGGGAGCGCGTCGGTGAGGAGCCACGCGCGGGCGAATCTCGCGCTCGCGCAGCATCGGGCCATCGCCCGCGCCGTCAGGGCGTGATTGAGCGAGTCGGCGCAGACGAGCGTGACGTCGGGCAGCGCGAGCATGCGTCAGGCCGGTGACGGCGCGTCGTCCGCCACCGGTTCCGGCGCCGTCGCGGGGGCATCGCGCATCGCGACCACCATCCAGACGACCGCGAGCGGCGCGAGGACGAGAACCGCCCGGTTCAGCCCGAGACCGTCGGCGCCCCAGTAGCGAACGCCCGGAAACGCCGCCAGCATCGCGATCCAGATCGCACCGGACGCGACGACCAGCGTAAGCGGCGCGACGTCGCGGGCGAGCAGCCTGCGCCACGCAAAAGCGATCGTGCCGACGATGCCGACGACGAGCAGGTGCCAGTTCGCGAGCAGCACGCTGTCGACGGCGAGCGTTTCCCAGACCGGCTCGTAGGCGAACGAGACCGGCCCCAGCGCGGCCTTGGGAAAGCGTGCGGCGATGCCGATGGCGCCGATCGCCGCGACCGCCATCGCGAGCGCGATGCGCCGGTACGCGGCGGGACCGAGCGCCGCCGCCGCGAATCCGGGCAGCGCGACCACCAGCCACGCCCAGCCCGAGGACTTCGTGAGCGTCACCGCGGCCAGCGCAACGACGGCGGCGGCGACGTCGACCGCCGCGCGCGTCCCGATCGCGCGTACGCCCGCGAGCACGCCGAGCGTGAATGCGGCGGCGAGCGGCAGGTCGGCATAGCCGGCGAGCGCGACCTGCGTGCCCAGCAGCGGCAGCGAACCGGCGAGCCACGCGCCGGCGAGCGAAGCGAGCGGTGCGCATCCGCGACGTCGCAACTCGCCGTAGACGACGAGCAGGATCGAGACGAAGAAGAGCCACCACGGCAAGCCGACGCGCGCGTCGTCCCAGGCGCCCATCGCGACGGCGATCCAGGCCTGCAGGAGCGGGATCGTCGCGGGTTGCCCCGGCGCGGCGTCGAACCAGACGGGGGTGGCGGCGGCAGCCCACCCCTCGGCGTCGACGAACGGCACGATCGTGCCCAGCGCGAAGAAGGTCTTCGCCTTCGTCGCCCATGCCGACCACGCGTCCCAGGGGTAGAGCGGGCGCGTCCACACCTC
>JAKLIE010000556.1 GCA_022709775.1 Pseudomonadota bacterium | reverse complement strand
TGCGGCCAAACGGTCGCAGGGGTCGACTCGTGGTACGCGGGCAGGTACCTGGTGCCCTTGCCGGCGGCCACGACCTCGAAGCCCGCGGTGCGGCACCAGTCGACCAGCTCGCAGATCAGCGCGGGCTGGTCGCCGTACGCGAGCGAGTAGACGACGCCCGCCTCGCGCGCGCGCCGCGCGAGCAGCGGGCCCGCGAGCGCGTCCGCCTCCACGTTCACCATCACGACGTGCTTGCCGTGCGCGCAGCACGCCAGCGCGTGGCGGATGCCGGCGGATGGGCTGCCGGTCGCGTCGATCACGATCTCGACCTCGGGCGAGGCGATCGCGGCGGCCGCGTCGTCGGTGACGCACGTCGTGCCGCCGCGGCCCGCTTCGGCGAGCGAGCGCGCCGCGAACGCCTCCGCCGGCCAGCCGACGCGCGCGAGCGAGGCCTTCGCGCGGTCGGGCGCGAGATCCGCGATCGCGACTACGTGGATGCCGGGAGTGTGCCTCGCCTGGGCGAGGTACATCGAGCCGAACTTGCCGGCGCCGATCAGCGCGACGCGCAGCGGCCGTCCGGCGGAGGCGCGCTCCTCGAGCATCCGATGGAGGTTCATCGCGCGCTCCCGGGCGCCGACGCGTGGATGCCGAGCACGGCCAGCGTCGGCGCGAGCGCCTCGAATCGCGGCACCTGCCGCGCGTGCAACCCGACCGCGCGAGCCGCGTCGACGTTGATCCGGTTGTCGTCGACGAAGAGCGCCCGGTCGGCTGCGACGCCGAGCGCGTCGAGCACGTGCTCGAAATACTCGGCGTCGGGCTTGAGCTTGCCCACCATGAACGACGGGAAGTTGTGGTGGAACATCGCCGGCAGGTCCCAGTCGCGCGCGAAGCGGTGCCAGTGCAGCTCGTTCGTGTTCGAGAGCGAGGCGAGCCTGTAGCGGGGTGCCAGCGCCGCGAGCAGCGCGCGGGCGTCGGGGTGCAGCGAGCGGGGCCACCAGGCGAACTCGCCGAGGAACGTCTCGGCGTCGACGGGGAGCCCGAACTCGCCGACGACAGCTTCGGCGAACGCGTCCCGATCCGTGCGGCCCGTCTCGTAGTCGCGCACGGCGGGCGACGCGAGCCAGCGGCGCCACAGTTCCTCGGTCGTGCCGAGCCCGGGACTCCATTCGAGCATGCGTTCTACGCCGGCGAGCTCGATCATCACTCCGCCCAGGTCGAACAGGATCGCGTCGATCCGCGCCATCGTTCCCGCCTCCGTCGTCAGTGCAGTGCGACCGTGAGGCCGATCGGCACGAAGATCACGGCCATCGCGTTGCCGATGAGCACGATCGATGCGACCTTCGCCGGCTCCTGCCGGTACTGCTCGGCGACCATGAAGTTGAGCACCGCGGGCGGCAGGCAGCCGAACAGGAACAGGAGTCCCGTCTGCTGCGCGTCGAGGCCGAGGACCGGCGCGAGGAAGCCGGCGCAGGCGAGGCCGGTGAGCGGGCACACGAGACCGGCGATCACGCCCAGCCGCGCGTCGCTCCACCGGATCGCGGTCATGCGAACGCCGAGCGACAGCAGCATCAGCGGGATCATCGCGTCGCCGACGAGCTTGAGCGTCACCGCGGCGACCTCGGGCATCGGCGGGTGGAGCACGGCGAACGCGAATCCGGCGACCGTCGACCATA
>JAKLIE010000555.1 GCA_022709775.1 Pseudomonadota bacterium | reverse complement strand
TCGGCGTCGAAGGCGACGCGTCGTCCGCCTCGTACTTCCTCGCGGCGGGCGCGCTGGGCGGCGGCCCGGTGCGCGTGACCGGCGTCGGCCGCGACGCCATCCAGGGCGACGTCGCGTTCGCCGACGTACTCGCGGGCCTCGGCGCGGACGTGCGCTTCGGCCCCGACTGGATCGAGGCGCGCGCCGGCGGGCCGCTCGCGGGCGGCACGATCGACTGCACCGCGATCCCGGACGCGGCGATGACGCTCGCGATCACGGCGCTCGCGGCGGGGGAGCCGACGACGCTCACCGGCATCGCGAGCTGGCGCGTCAAGGAGACCGACCGGATCGCCGCGATGGCGGCCGAACTGCGCAAGGTCGGCGCGACGGTCGAGGAGGGGGCGGACCGGCTGACGGTCCATCCGACGCGCGCCCTGCGCCATGCGGCGATCGACACCTACGACGACCACCGGATGGCGATGTGCTTCTCGCTCGTCGCGCTGCTGGGCGTCCCGGTGACGATCCGCGATCCGGCCTGCGTGGGCAAGACGTTTCCCGCCTATTTCGACGCGTTCCGATCGCTCGCGCCGGCCGGAGGTTGACGGTGGGCGCTTCGGCCGTTCCGGTGATCGCCATCGACGGGCCCGCCGCCTCCGGCAAGGGGACGGTCGCCGCGCGGGTCGCGCGGGCGCTGGGCTTCCACCTGCTCGACAGCGGGGCGCTCTACCGGCTCGTCGCACTCCAGGCGATTCGCCGGGGGGTGCCATTGGACGACGCCGAGGCACTCGCGGGGCTCGCACGCGATCTCGACGTGTGCTTCGTCGCGCAGCGCGTCGAACTCGACGGGGCGGACGCCACGATGGCCATCCGCGACGAGGCGGTGTCCGAAGGTGCGTCGCGCGTCGCGGTCCATCCGGCGGTTCGGGCTGCGCTGCTCGAGCGCCAGCGTGCGTTCCGTCAGCCGCCGGGACTCGTCGCCGACGGCCGCGACATGGGGACGGTGGTGTTCCCCGACGCCGGGACGAAGGTGTTCGTGACCGCCACGCCCGAGGCGCGCGCGTCGCGCCGGCAGGTGCAGCTCGCCGGGCGCGGCGTGCACGCGGACCTCCGGGGGCTGCTCGACGAGATCCGCGCGCGCGACGAGCGCGATGCCGGCCGCGCGGTCGCGCCGCTCAGACCGGCCGGCGACGCGATCGTGCTCGACACCACGGCGCTCACGATCGAGCAGGCGACGGCGTGCGTGCTCGACCGCTACGCGCAGCGCGCGGGCTGAACGCGTTCCTGCCGCGGCGCGCGGGCCGGATGCGCCGCGCTATCCTCCGGAGATCGCGGGGAAAACCGCGACTTCGTCCCCGTCGCGAATCGGCGCGCTGGCGCCGGGCGCGACCGCACGGTTCACGGCGAAACGCGTGCCGCGACGGGCAAGCGTCGTCCACGGTCCGCCTCGCGCGCACAGATGGTCTCGCAGCGCGCCGACCGTTGCGACGCCGGGCGGCAGCTCGAGCCACTCCTCGGCGCGCCCGACGGCCTCGCGGGCGTCCGCGAAGTACAGCACGCGCACGCGCATCAACGTGACAGCAGCTCGCGCAACGATCGCTGGACCTCGTCCGCGTGGTGGCGGGCGGTCTTGCCGGAGGGCTCGAGCGGCTCGCGGTAGAAGAAGTCCGGAAGCTCG
>JAKLIE010000554.1 GCA_022709775.1 Pseudomonadota bacterium | reverse complement strand
TCGGCGAAGTGGTGGCCGAAGCGCGCAACCTGCTCCGCGCCGGCGTGAAGGAGCTGCTCGTCATCTCGCAGGACACGAGCGCGTACGGGGTCGACGTCAGGTACCGCACCGGCTTCGTCGACGGCCGCCCGGTGCGCACGCGCATGGTCGAGCTCGCGCGCGAGCTCGATGCGCTGGCGCGCGACCACGGCGCCTGGGTGCGCCTGCACTACGTCTACCCGTATCCGCACGTCGACGACGTGATCGGGCTGATGGCCGACGACGTCTCGAAGGGAGGGCTCGTTCCCTACCTGGACGTGCCGTTCCAGCACGCGAGCCCGCGGATCCTCAGGCTGATGAAGCGCCCGGCCGCCCCCGAGCGCGTGCTCGAGCGCGTGCGCGCCTGGCGCCGGGCGAAGCCCTCGCTCGCGATCCGCAGCACGTTCATCGCCGGCTTCCCCGGCGAGACCGAGGCCGAGTTCGGCGAGCTCCTCGATTTCCTCGACGAGGCGCAGCTCGACCGCGTCGGGTGCTTCGCGTACTCGCCGGTCGAAGGCGCGGCGGCCAACGCCCTGCCCGATCCCGTCGACGCGGACGTGCGCGAGTCGAGACAGGCGCGCTTCATGGAACGGCAGGCGGCGATCAGCGCGGCGAGGCTCGCCGCGAAGGTCGGCACCACGCTCGACGTGATCGTCGACGCGGTCGAGACGTCCGGGCGCGGCAAGTCGAAGTCCACCGTCGCCATCGCACGGAGCGCGGCCGACGCGCCCGAGATCGACGGCGTGGTGCGCGTCGCGGACGGCGACGGACTCGTTGCGGGCCGGATCGTCCGCGTCGTCGTGACCGGTTCGGACGCTCACGACCTCGACGCCCGGCTCGCACGCTGACGCGCGTCGTCCCGGGGCGGCGCCATTGGCGCGTTCCCGGGCGCTCTGGCAGACTTGGGACCGTCCTGGCCCATGCCGCGCGCGGCCCCGGCCACGCATCGCGAAAAGCACCCTCCATGCCCATGCCACCACGCCGATCGCCGCCGGCGACCCGTCGCCCGCGCCTCGTCGCCGCGGGGTGCGCCGCGCTCGCGCTGGCCGCACTGGGGGGCTGCGGCCAGAAGCCTCAGGGCCTGCCGCCCGCCGGTCCCGCCGAGGTCGTGACGATCAGGGTCGCGCCGCAGGACGTCCCGGTCGCGTCCGAGTACGTCGGCCAGACGCAGAGTTCGCAGGCAGTCACGATCGCGGCCCGCGTATCCGGCTTCCTCGACAAGCGCACGTACGTCGAGGGGTCGGTCGTCCAGGCCGGGCAGGTGCTGTTCCAGATGGACCCGAAGCCGTTCCAGGCGCAGGTCGACGGCGCGCAGGCGGCGCTGTCGCGGCAGCAGGCGGCCTACGACGTGGCGTCCGCGAACCTCAAGCGCGTGCAGCCGCTCGTCGCGCAGAATGCGCTGTCGCAGAAGGACCTCGACGACGCGAAGGGGCAGTACGAGCAGGCCGGCGCCGCGGTCGAGCAGGCGAAGTCGCAGCTCGAGGAGGCGAAGCTCAATCTGTCGTACACGACGATCACCTCGCCGGTGAACGGCGTCAGCAGCTTCGCGGCGGTCGCCGACGGCACCTACGTGAACGCGCAGAACAGCCAGCTCACGACCGTGTCGGTGCTCTCGCCGATGTGGATCAACTTCAGCA
>JAKLIE010000553.1 GCA_022709775.1 Pseudomonadota bacterium | reverse complement strand
GATCCGGCCGGCGGCCGTCGCGACGAGGACGTCGGCGTATGCTTGGGTCGGGCATTGCATGTCGTGGAATCCTTGCCGTCCCCGCGCATCGCCCGGGACGGTCCCGCCGATTATAGGCAACGGCCGAGCGTCATGGCGCCCGTCCGGCGGACGCCGCCGCGAATCCGTACGAATCGCCGGACGCGCGGCGCGAGTCAAGTGAATATTCCCTCCGTCCGGTCCGCGACGGGACAGCCGCGTTCAGCCCAGGTTCGGCGCGAGCCGGCGCCGTGCGGCGTCCCTCGCCAGTCCCTCGCGCCGGGCGAAGTCCTCGAGCTGGTCCTCGCCGATGCGCCCCACGGCGAAATACCGTGCGTCGGGGTGGGCCAGGTAGAACCCCGAGACCGACGCGGCGGGCCACATCGCGTAGCTCTCGGTCACCGACATGCCGGCCGCACGGGCGTCGAGCAGCGCGAACAGCGGCGCCTTGACCGCGTGGTCGGGGCAGGCCGGGTAGCCCGGCGCCGGCCGGATGCCGCGGTAGGCCTCGCGGATGAGCGCGTCGTTCGGGAGCGCCTCGCCCGGCGCGTAGCCCCACAGCTCGACGCGCACCCGGCGGTGCAGCCACTCGGCGAATGCCTCGGCGAGCCGATCGGCGATCGTCTTGAGCATGAGCGCCGAGTAGTCGTCGTTCGCCTTGGCGAACTCGGCGAGCTTCCGCTCGATGCCGATACCCGCGGTGACGGCGAACGCGCCCACGTAGTCGCGCGTCCCGACGGGGGCGACGAAGTCCGAGAGGCACTGGTGCGGCTTGCCCGGCGGCCGCGCCGCCTGCTGGCGAAGGTTGCGCCAGGCGAGCGCGGGCGTCTCGCGCGATTCGTCGGTCCACAGCACGATGTCGTCGCCGACCGCGTTCGCGGGCCAGAAGCCCACGGCGCCGCTCGCGGTGAGCCAGCGCCCGTCGATCACGCGCTTCAGCATCGCCCGGCCTTCCGCGAGCAGGCTGCGCGCGGCCTCGCCGACGACCGGGTCGTCGAGAATCGCCGGGTACGGACCGGAAAGCTCCCACGCCTGGAAGTACGGCCCCCAGTCGATGCACTCGGCGATCGACGCGAGACCGACGTTGGCGAGCGGGCGTCGGCCGAGGAACGTCGGCACCGGCGGCGCGTAGGCGCTCCAGTCCGCGCGGAACGCGTTCGCGCGCGCGGCGGCGAGCGGGACGAGCGTCGGCCCCTTCTTCGAGAGGTGCTGCTCGCGGATGCGTTCGTAGTCGGCCGCGATCTCCGCGACGTAGGGCGCGCGCTGCTCGTCGGACAGGAGGCTCGTCGTGACGCCGACCGCGCGCGAGGCGTCGGGCACGTAGACGACCGGTCCCGAGTAGTGCGGCGCGATCTTGACCGCCGTGTGCACGCGCGAGGTCGTCGCGCCGCCGATCAGCAACGGCACGGTGAATCCCTCGCGCTGCATCTCGGCGGCCACGTGCGCCATCTCCTCGAGCGACGGCGTGATGAGGCCCGAGAGACCGATCGCGTCGGCGTTCGACTCGCGCGCCGCCGCGAGGATCTTCTGCGCGGGGACCATCACGCCGAGGTCGACGACGTCGTAGTTGTTGCACTGGAGCACGACGCCGACGATGTTCTTGCCGATGTCGTGCACGTCGCCCTTGACGGTCGCGAGCACC
>JAKLIE010000552.1 GCA_022709775.1 Pseudomonadota bacterium | reverse complement strand
GGCGGTCATCCGCCGCTTCGGCCGCTATCCGCATCGCAATGCCATCCTCGGGCGCGCGTCGACCGCCGACGAGATCGCGTTCCTGCACCAGCCTGGCTCTAGCTTCTGACCGATGGCGACGTCGAACCCGCATACGCCCGTCGCGCTGCTCGGGGGCACGTTCGACCCGGTGCACCTCGGACACCTGGGGCTCGCCGACGATGCGCGCCGCACGCTCGGCGTCGACGAGGTCCGCCTGATGCCCGCGGGCGATCCGCCCCACCGAACCGCGCCGGGGGCGTCGGGCGCGCACCGGATGGCGATGCTGCGCCTCGCGGTCGAGCGCCATCCGGGCCTCGCCATCGACGACCGGGAGCTCCGGCGTCGGGGAAAGTCCTACACGTCGATCACGCTCGACGAGCTGCGCGCCGAGGATCCCGTCCGTCCGCTAATTCTGATCCTGGGCGCCGACGCGTTCCGCGGCCTGCCGACCTGGCACCGCTGGCGGGATCTGCTCTCGCTCGCGCACGTCGCGGTCGCGGCGCGGCCGCGCGACCCGTTCGACGCCGCACTGCCCGACGAACTCCTTCCGCTCTGGCGCGAGCGCCGCACCGCCGACGTCGGCGACCTGCTCTCGGCGCCCGCCGGCCGCATCCTCGTCGTCCCGATCGTGCCCCGCGACATCTCCGCCTCGGCGATCCGCGCGGCGCTCTCGCGCGGCGGCGCCGACGCGCTGTCCGTGCGCGCGTTGCTGCCGCCCGCGGTTTGGGACTATATTGCCCTCCATCGGCTCTACGCCGTCTGATCCCCGGATGCCCAAAGACACGCTCGCAAAAGTCGCAGTCTCCGCCCTCGAGGACATCAAGGCCCACGACATCACGGTCCTCGACGTCCGCAAGCTCACCAGCATCGCCGACACGCTCGTCATCGCCACCGCCGACTCGAATCGGCAGGTGAAGGCGCTGGCGCACCACGTGCGCGACAAGCTCAAGGAGGCGGGCGCGTCGATCATCGGCGTCGAAGGGGAGGAGTCCTCGGAATGGGTGCTCGTCGACGCGGGCGACATCGTCGTCCACGTGATGCAGCCGGCGGTACGCGCGTACTACAACCTCGAGGAGCTGTGGTCCGCCCGTCCTGCACGCCGGACGAAGGCCGCGAAGGCGGCGTGACGGCGCCCACGCGACCGGCGCGCGACCGATGAAACTCTCGATCGTCGCGTTGGGACACCGCATGCCCGACTGGGTCTCCGCCGGCTACCAGGACTACGCCTCCCGCCTGCCGCGCGACTGGCCGCTCGCGCTGGTCGAGCTGAAGCCAGAGGCGCGCGACCGCGGCCGCAGCGTCGCGCAGCTGCTGGACGCGGAGAGCCGCCGGCTCGACGCCGCCTGCGCCGGCGCCACGGTCGTCGCGCTGGACGAGAAGGGCTCGCCGTGGAGCACGCGCGAGCTCGCATCCCGCCTCGAGCGCTGGCGCGAGTCGACGTCGGCGCTCTCGTTCGTGATCGGCAGCGCCGACGGCCTGGACGACGGGTTCAAGCGGCGCGCCGCAGCGCGCTTCTCGCTTTCGGCGCTCACGCTCCCGCACGCGCTCGTGCGCGTCGTGCTGGCCGAACAGATCTACCGCGCGTCGAGTCTCGTCGCCGGCCATCCCTACCACCGGGACTGACGATGCCGAAGATCTGGCTCGCGTCGAAGAGCCCG
>JAKLIE010000551.1 GCA_022709775.1 Pseudomonadota bacterium | reverse complement strand
GCTGTCGCGGCGGCGATCGAGCTCCATCGTACGCGCCGCGAGGATCTCGGGCACGCGCTCTCCGCAGTGCTGGGCGTCCAGCTCTGGGACCGCCTGTTCCGCCGCGGCCGCCTCGACGGCCGTCCCTGATGCGCTACCGCTGGCGCGACCTTCCCCCGCTGTTCGCGACGGCGGCGGGCCGCGGCCAGATCGCCGAGGGCGTCCGCTACCGGTTGTGGCCGGTATCGTCGAGGCTCGCGCGCGCCTGGCGACGCACCCTCGCACGCCGGACCCGCGTCGTCGCCGTCGTCGGCTCGGCAGGCAAGTCGACGACCGTGCGCGCGGTGGCCGCGGTCCTCGCGATCACCCCCTCCGACACGATGCTCTACAACGCGTGGGGATCGATCAGCCGGGCGATCCTGCAGATCGCGCGAGGGCAGCGCCACGCGGCGATCGAGGCCGGTATCGCGGACAAGGGGCAGATGCGGCGCTACTCGGAAGTCGTGCTGCCGGACGTCACGGTCGTGACCTCGATCGGCAGCGAGCACCACCGGAGCCTCGGCACGCTCGAGGTCACGCGCGACGAGAAGGCGTGGATGGTGCGCGCGCTGCCGGCCGGGGGCGTGGCGGTGCTCAACGGCGACGATCCCAACGTGGCGTGGATGGCGAACGAGACGCGCGCGCGCGTCGTCACGTTCGGCTTCGGCGCCGGCTGCGACGTGCGCGCGACGGACGCACGCCTCGACTGGCCCCGGGGCACGTGCTTCCGGCTCGTCGCCTTCGGAGAGGAGCGCGACGCGACGATCCGGCTGCTCGGGCGCCACATGGTCTGCGCGGCGCTCGCCGCGATCGCCGTTGCGCATCTCGAAGGCGTTCCCCTCGACGATGCGCTGGCGCGGCTCGCAACGCTCGCCCCGACGCCGGGACGGCTGCAGCCGGTCGCGTTGCCGAACGGTGCGACGCTCCTGCGCGACGATTACAAGTCGCCGGTCGAGAGCATCGATGCAGCGCTCGACGTCCTCGATGAGATCCCGGTGCGCCGGCGGATCGTGCTGCTCGGCGAAATCTCCGAGCCGCCCAATCCCCAGCACGCGACCTACCGGCGCATCGGCGAGCGCGTCGCGCGCGTTGCCGCGCACTTCCTCGTCGTGGGCACCATGATCAGGGACTACCGGCCCGGGGCGCGGCAGGGCGGGATGCCCTCCGAGCGTATCGTTCGCGCCGGAGACACGCCTCGCGAGGTGGCAGCGAAGATCGGCGCGCTGCTCGAGCCGGGCGACGTCGTCCTCGTCAAGGGACGCGACACGCAGCGGCTTGCGCGCGTCAGCCTCATCCTCCAGGGCCGCGCGGTCGCATGCGAGATCCGGACCTGTCACCTGCGCACCGTCTCCTGCGACGAGTGCCCGATGCTGGAACGCGGCTGGGGAACGCACCGCGTCGTCACGTGACGCCGGAAGCGCGGCGCGTCGCGGTTGCACGGTCCTCCGGGGCGTCCGCGCCGGCGCCGTCGCAACGGCGCCGTCCCGGCCTACGCCTCCGGCTCGCCCTGCCAGAGCATCTCGTAGCCGAGCTCCTGGCTGTCGGTGCACATCTCGGCCAACGCCGAGAACTTGTCCTTGAACGTCTTGTCGGCGTGCGAGCGCTCGTGCTGCTCGAACGAGCGCCAGTAGGTGACGATGACCAGGTGATCGTCGGCGGGCCTCACCTCGCCGAGCGTGCCCTCCGGC
>JAKLIE010000550.1 GCA_022709775.1 Pseudomonadota bacterium | reverse complement strand
CATCGCCTTGTCCGGCTGCAGCGTGAACAGCGGCTTCGTGCGCGGCCCGGTTTCCTGGACGACGATCCCGACGTGGTCGAGCGGAACGCCCTGGTCGAGGAACGCGCGCGCGATCTCGCGGGGCAGCACCGCCGACGCGGCGACCGGCGCAAGTGCGACGGCGAGCGCGACGGCGCGCAGGAGCCGGATCACGCGCGGTCCAGGATCTCGCGCGTGCGGTCGACCAGCAGCGCGAACTCGTCGTCGGCGATGACGTAGGGCGGCATCAGGTACACGGTGCCTCCGATCGGCCGCAGCAGGATCCCGCGCGCGATGCCCTCGGCGAAGCACCAGCGCGCGAAGTCGGCGCGGCCGCACGCGACCTCGAAAGCAACGATCATGCCGCAACGGCGGAAGTTCCGCACCTTCGGGTGGGCCGCCAGGGGCGCGGCGATCGCGTCCCGGCGTACCGTGCGCGCGCGGTTCGTCGCGATCACGTCGTCGTCGCGGAAGATGTCGAGCACCGCGAGCGCCGCGCTGCACGCCAGCGGGTTGCCCGTGTACGAGTGCGAGTGCAGGAAGCCGCGCGACGTGTCGTCGTCGTAGAAGGCGTCGTAGATCGCGTCGGACGCGAGCACGCAGGCGAGCGGCAGGAAGCCGCCGGTGATGCCCTTCGACAGCAGCATCAGGTCTGGCGCGATGCCCGCCTGCTCGCACGCGAACATCGTGCCGGTGCGCCCGAACCCGGTCATGATCTCGTCGGCGATCAGGTGGACGCCGTAGCGCGTGCAGAGCGCGCGCGCGAGCTCGAGGTACGACGCGTCGTAGGTCACCATGCCGGACGCGCCCTGCACGAGCGGCTCGACGATCAGCGCCGCGACGCTCTCGTGGTTCGCGTCCAGGAACGCTTCGAGCGCGCCGGCCGCCTCCCGCGCGACGTCCGCGGGCGTTCGCCCGGCGCGCGCGAGCCGCGCGTCCGGCGTCGGCACGGTCGCGTTCGAGAGCAGCAGCGCGTCGTAGGTGTCGCGGAAGATCGCGACGTCGGTCACCGAGAGGGCGCCCAGCGTCTCGCCGTGGTAGCTCCCGGCGAGGCTCACGAAGCGCCGCTTGGCCGGCCGGCCGGCGTTTCGCCACGCGTGGAAGCTCATCTTGAGCGCGATCTCGGTCGCCGAAGCGCCGTCGGACGCGTAGAACGCATGCCCGAGCCGTCCCGGCGAGATCTCGCCGAGCCTTTCGGCGAGTTCGACCGCTGGCCGGTGCGTGAAGCCCGCGAGCATCGCGTGCTCGAGGAGGCCGAGCTGCGCCTCGATCGCCGCGCGGATGCGCGGCTCGCCGTGGCCGAACAGGTTGACCCACCACGACGACACCGCGTCGAGGATGCGGCGCCCCTCGAAGTCCTCGAGCCAGACTCCCTGCGCCCGCGCGATCGGCACGAGAGGAAGCGTCTCGTGCGACTTCATCTGCGTGCAGGGATGCCAGACCGATGCGAGGCTCCGCGCGAGCCACGCGGCGTTCGCGCCGGACGCTTCGGAGAGCGCGCGCGCGGACATGGCGGATCGCTCGGTCAGGCGGCCGAGAGCCGGCGCTTCAGGCGCTCGACGGCGGCGACTAGCTCGCGCGAGATGCCGGGCTCGCGCGCCGAGTGGCCGGCGTCGGGCACGACGACGAGCTCGGCGGACGGCCAGGCGCGGGCGAGCGCGTGCGCGGTGACCGGCGGGCACACGACGTCGTAGCGC
>JAKLIE010000055.1 GCA_022709775.1 Pseudomonadota bacterium | reverse complement strand
GAATTTGCAGAAGTTGACCTTCCAGGCGTGGCTGGACAGGCCCAGCATGAAAATGTTGGCGCCCGAGCAGAAGGTGCGGTCACGCGCGCTGGTGACCACCACGGTGCGCACTTCGGGGTGCTCGAAGCGGATGCGCTGCAGCGCGTCGTGCAGCTCGATGTCGACGCCGAGGTCGTAGCTGTTGAGCTTGAGCTTGTAGCCGGGCACGAGCCCGCCGTCCTCGTTCACGTCCATCGCGAGCGTCGCGGTGGTCCCGTCGAACGAGAGCTTCCAGTGGCGGTAGCGGTCCGGGTGCGTGTCGTAGGTGACGAGTCGCGGCGGAGCGGGCTCGGGCTTCAGTGCGGGTTCTGCCATCGGTGGCCTCCGTGGGTGCGTGCGGGCGCGGCGCCGTCAGGCGCGCGCGAGTTCCTTGAGCTCGCGCAGCGAGTGCGCGGGATCGGCGCCGGACGTGTCGACGACGGCGTCGGCCTTGCGGTAGAGCGGCTCGCGCGCGGCGAGGATGCGCTTGAGGTCGTCCATCGCCTCGGCGCTTCCCTCCATCGGGCGGAAGTCGCCCTGGGCGACCACGCGGCCCATGTGCTCCTCGGGCTCGGCCCTCACCCAGACCGTGAAGCAGCGGTCGAGCAGCAGGTGGTAGGTCTCGGGCTCGGACACGATGCCGCCGCCGACCGCGAGCACGACGCGGTCGTGCGCGTCGAGCACGCGCTCGAGGCAGCGGCGCTCGATGCGCCGGTAGCCCGCCTGCCCGTAGAGCATGAAGAGTTCGGACAGGCTCACGGCCGCCTCGCGCTCGATCTCGCGGTCGAGCTCGACGAACGGCCAGTGGAGCTCGCGCGCGAGCGCCGCGCCGAGCGTCGTCTTGCCGGCGCCGCGCAGGCCGACGAGCGCGATGCGCGTGCGGCGCGACGCGTCGTCGCGGCCGAACTCGCGCATGAGGCGGACCAGCGCGTCCTCGAGGCGGTGGGGGGGGATCTCCTCGAGGAAGCGGCGGATCAGCCGGTGCTCGGGCGCGCCGTCGCCGACCAGGTCGGGCAGCGTCGTTCCCAACGCGGCGGCGACCCGCCGCAGCAGCACGATCGACACGTTGCCCTCGCCCGCCTCCAGCTGAGCGAGGTACCGCTCGGACACGCGCGCCTCGAGCGACAGCGCCTTGCGCGAAAGTCCGCGGCGCTCCCGGCCCTCGCGGACGCGCTTGCCGAGCGCGGACAGGAACGTGGCGCTGTCGTCGTTCGCGTGGCGGGGATCGACGGCCGGGATCGAGGCGGTCATCATCGGGCGTGTCCGGGAGTCCTGGAAGCACCCGGAGGCGCGCCGAAGGCGCCGGACCGGGAGGATGTCGAACTATACCGCATGCTGCAATGATTGCAAGCAATTTATTGCATATTGCGTCGAAGAGCGACTGAGAGCTGCAGCAATAATCTCGGTGGGATCATTGGGTTATCGTTATGAATCCTATAGTTGACGAGATCCGTCGACCATGCGAGATAATGCTTGACACGATATGCGACAGCACCTAAAGTGCAGCGGCGCTCGCGACAGCCGCGCGGCGCCGTTGCTCGGACGCCGCAGGACGGCTTGCGGGCGGCGCGTCCGCAATCTCGAAAGGCACGGCGCGTGGCGCTCGTCCGGAGGAACGACGATGTCCGAGGTTCGTCACTACGCATCCGACGGAGTCCCGACGCGATGAGTCTCGAGGCCTTCACCGCGCTGATCGGTAGCGTCACCGGGCGCCTGGCGAACCGGCCGCTCGACGCGACGCTCGCTCGCGACCTGAACGCCTGGCTCCCGGGAGACGGTGCCGACGTCGCGGCGATCGCCCGGGCCTGCCGCGAGGCGATGCGCGACGGCTGGATGTGCAACCGCGAGGCGGGCGGCATCCGCTACGGGCGCGTCGTCAAGCCGGGTCCCGCGACCCACGGCCATTCGGTCGACGTGGTCGAGATGTGCGACGTCGCCGGCCCCCACCACCGCCACCCGAACGGGGAGGTCGACCTCGTGATGCCCGTCGACGCGACCGCGAGGTTCGACGGCCACGGCGCCGGCTGGGTCGTCTACGGCGCCGGTTCCGCCCACCGGCCGACGGTGACGGGCGGCCGTGCGCTCGTCCTCTACCTCCTGCCCCAGGGCGCGATCGAGTTCACGCCGCCGGCGTGATCGGGCCGCGCCGCACCGCCCCCGCAACCGGAGACCTGCGATGCCCGGACTCTCGCGCGCCGACTTCGGCACCTCGCCGCCGCGCATCGACATCCCGCGCGACTACAACGCGGCGCACGACCTGATCGAGCGCAACCTCGCCGCGGGGCGGGCGGACAAGGTCGCCTACGTCGACGACCGCGGGCGCACGACGTTCGGCGAGCTCGCCAGGCGTGTAAACCGGTTCGCGAACGCGCTCGTCGAACTGGGCATGCGTCCCGAAGAGCGCGCGCTCGTGTGCCTGCTGGACTCGGTCGACTTCCCGACCGCGTTCCTCGGAAGCATCAAGGCGGGGATCGTGCCGATCGCGGCGAACACGCTGCTCACGCCGGCCGACTACGCGTACATGCTGAACGACAGCCGCGCGCGGACGCTCGTCGTCTCGGGGGCGCTGCTGCCGTCGTTCCTGCCGATCCTCGCCGGGATGAAGCACCTGAAGCACGTGATCGTGTCGGGCGACGGGCAGGCGGCGCGGCCTGCGCACGCGCTCGACTTCGACGCGCTGCTCAAGAATGCGGACGACGGCTTCGAGGCCGCGGCGACGACGCGCGACGACGTGTGCTTCTGGCTCTACTCGTCGGGGTCCACCGGCGCGCCCAAGGGCACGATGCACATCCACTCGAGCATGATCACGACCGCCTACCTGCACGGCGGGCCGATCGTCGGCGTGCGCGAGGACGACGTGCTGTTCTCGGCGGCGAAGCTCTTCTTCGCCTACGGGCTCGGCAACGCGCTCACCTACACGCTCGCGTTCGGTACCACGACGATCCTGATGGCCGAGCGGCCCACGCCCGAGGCGGTCTTCAAGCGGCTGAAGGAGCACCGGCCGACGATCTTCTACGGGGTGCCGACGCTCTTCGCGATGATGATGGCGAGCGCGGCGCTGCCGAAGCGCGAGGAGGTGGCGATCCGGCTGTGCACCTCGGCCGGCGAGGCGCTGCCCGAGCACGTGGGAAAGCGCTTTTCCGGGCACTTCGGCGTCGACATCCTCGACGGGCTGGGATCGACCGAGATGCTGCACGTCTACCTGTCTAACCGGCCCGGCGACGTGCGCTACGGCTCGAGCGGCCGGCCGGTGCCGGGCTACCGGCTGCGGGTGGTGGACGACGAGGGTCATCCGGTGGCCGACGGTGAGGTGGGCGAGCTGCAGGTCAACGGGCCGACCTCGGCGCAGGGCTACTGGAACAACCGCGAGAAGTCGCACGCGACGTTCCAGGGGCCGTGGACGCGCAGCGGCGACAAGTACCGGATCGACGCGGACGGCCGCTACGTCTACTCGGGCCGCACCGACGACATGCTGAAGGTGGGCGGCATCTACGTGTCGCCGATCGAGGTCGAGTCGGCGCTGGTGACGCACGAGGCGGTCCTCGAGGCGGCGGTCATCGGCCGCGAGGACGCGGACAGGCTCGTCAAGCCGATGGCCTACGTGGTCCTGAAGCCCGGCCGGACCCCCAGCGAGGTGCTGGCCGGCGAACTGCGCGAGCATGTTAAATTGCACTTGGCGCCGTACAAGTTCCCGCGCTGGGTCGAGTTCCTGGACGAGCTGCCCAAGACGGCCACCGGCAAGATCCAGCGCTTCAAGCTGAGGGCGCGGCTCCCGTGAGGGGACCGCCCCGAACGGCGGAAACGACGCAACCGAGGAGGAATCCATGACGTACCCGAAGCAATCCGCGCGCGGCCTGCGCACGCTCGCCGCCGCGGTCGCCCTTGCGCTCGCGGCTTCGCCCGCGCTGGCGCAGGACAAGGTGAAGGTCGGCTTCATGCTGCCGTACACCGGCACGTTCGCCGCACTCGGCAACGCGATCACCAACGGCTTCAAGCTCGCGATCGAGGAGCAGGGCGGCAGGCTCGGCGGCCGCGAGATCGAGTACGTGACGGTCGACGACGAGTCCGATCCTGCGAAGGCCCCGGAGAACGTCAACAAGCTCATCAAGCGCGACCGGGTCGACGTCGTCGTCGGGACGGTTCACTCCGGCGTCGCGATGGCGATGGCGAAGGCGGCGAAGGACAACAACGCGCTGCTGCTGATCCCCAACGCGGGCCAGGACGAGATCACCGGACCGATGTGCGCGCCCAACATCATCCGCACCTCGTTCACGAACTCCGCCCCGGGCGTCGCGATGGGCAAGGTCGCCGCCGAGCGCGGCCACAAGACCGCCGTCACGATCACGTGGAAGTACGCGGCGGGCGACCAGTCGGTCACGGGATTCAAGCAGTCGTTCGAGAAGGCCGGCGGCAAGGTGGTCAAGGAGCTGACGCTCCCGTTCCCGACCGTCGAGTTCCAGCCGCTCCTGACCGAGATCGCCTCGCTCAAGCCGGACGCGGTCTACACGTTCTTCGCCGGCGGCGGCGCGGTCAAGTTCGTCAAGGACTACGACGCGGCCGGCCTGCGCAAGTCGATTCCTCTCTACGGCGCGGGCTTCCTCACCGACGGCACGCTGCAGGCGCAGGGGGCCTCGGCGGAAGGGCTCCTCACGACGCTGCACTACGCCGACGAACTCGACAACCCGAAGAACAACGCGTTCCGCGCCGCGTACAGGAAAGCCTACAACAACGTCGAGCCCGACGTCTACGCGATGCAGGGCTACGACACGGGTCAGCTGCTCGCGGCGGGCACGAAGGCGGTGGGCGGCGACATGAGCAAGCGCGACGCGCTGATCAAGGCGATGCAGACGGCGAAGATCGACAGCCCGCGCGGACCCTTCGCGCTGTCGAAGGCCGGCAACCCGATCCAGGACTACTACCTGCGTCGCGTCGAGGGCGGCAAGAACAAGGCGATCGGCGTCGCGATCAAGGCGTACGAGGATCCGGCGGTCGGCTGCAAGATGTGATCCGGGCGGCCGGGGCCGCTTCAGGTCGGCGCCCGCCGGAGACCGGGACACCCGATGCCGCCTGCCGCGGGCGCTTGCGGCGGCGAGGTCGGGAGCAGGGCGCGGGGCGCGGAGCGGAAACGCTGCCGCGCCCCATTGTTATTCGGGGCAGGGGAGGCAACAATACGGCCCGGGGAGCGCGGACCGCACGGGTGCGCGACGCTTCACCGGTGAAGGATTCGCCTGCCGTCCGTCGTCACCGACGCTCCCGCGCGCACGTGCGCAGACCCGCGTGTCGCGGGAATGCGCCGGCGCCCGTTCCTGTCCCCCGAACCCGGACCCCCGAAGCATGGAATTCGCGCTGATCCAGCTCCTTAACGCGGTCCAGTACGGGCTCCTGCTCTTCCTGGTCGCGAGCGGACTCACGCTGATCTTCGGGATCATGGGGATCATCAACCTCGCGCACGGCAGCTTCTACATGATCGGCGCCTACATGGCGTTCTCGCTGTCGTCGATGACGGGCAGCCTCGCGGTCGCGATGGTGCTGGGGATCGTCCTCTCGGTGGTCCTCGGGCTCTTCCTCGAGTGGGCGCTGTTCTCGCACCTGTACAGGCGCGACCACCTGGAGCAGGTGCTGCTGACCTACGGGCTCATCCTGATCTTCGAGGAGTTGCGCAGCCTGATCGTCGGCAACGACGTCCACGGCGTGACGATCCCGCCGGTGTTCGCCGGATCGATCGCGCTGGGCGACACGATGACCTACCCGGTCTACCGGCTGGTGATGTCGGCCGTGTGCCTCGCCATGGCCGGCGGTCTGTACCTGCTGATCCAGCGCACGCGGCTGGGCATGATGATCCGTGCCGGCGCGTCGAACCGCGAGATGGTCGGCGTGCTGGGCGTCAACGTGAACGTCGTGTTCCGGCTCGTGTTCGCGCTGGGCGTCGCGCTCGCCGCGTTCGCCGGGATGCTCGCGGCGCCGGTGTCGTCGGTCTATCCGGGCATGGGCCAGCACGTGCTGATCATCTGCTTCGTCGTGGTCGTGATCGGCGGCATCGGATCGGTGTGGGGCGCGCTCGCCGCGTCGCTGCTGATCGGCCTGGTCGACACGTTCGGCAAGGTGCTCGTGCCCGCGTACGCGGGCGTCGCCGTCTACGTGCTGATGGCCGCGATCCTGCTGTGGCGCCCGGAAGGACTGTTCCGGCGCGGCTGAGGCGGCGGAACCGAGGACCATGCCGCGCCACCTGATCGCCCCCCTCTGCGCGCTCGCGCTCGTCGCGGCGTTCCCGCTCTCGGGAGCGACGTTCTACGTCGAGCTCACGACGAAGATCATGATCATGGCGATCTTCGCGCTTTCGCTCGACCTCCTGGTCGGCTGGACCGGTCTCGTGAGCTTCGGCCACGCGGCGTACTTCGGCGTCGGCGCGTACGCGCTGGCGCTGCTGTCGCCGAAGGCGGCCGCGGCCGGGCTGTGGTCGTCGCTGGCGATCGCGGTCGGCGCCGCGGCGCTGTGCGCGCTCGTCGTCGGCGTCTTCGTCCTGCGGACACGCGGCATCTACTTCATCATGGTGACGCTCGCGTTCGCCCAGATGTTCTACTTCGTGTTCCACGACACGGACTTCGGCGGCGGATCCGACGGGCGCTACGTCAACCTGAAGCCCGACGCGTCCATCCTCGGGTTCGCGCCTTTCGACCTCGACAAGCCCAACCAGATCTACTACGTCGTGCTCGCCTTGCTCGCGCTGGTGTTCGTCTTCCTGCAGATGCTGCTTCGCTCGCCTTTCGGCCGCGCGCTTCAGGGGATCAAGGCGAACGAGCAGCGGATGCGCGCGCTCGGGTATCCGGTCACCGCGTACAAGCTCGCCGCGTTCACGCTGGCCGGCGCGCTCGCCGGGCTCGCCGGCTACCTGCTGGCCGCGCAGTCGGGATTCGTCAACCCCGAGATCCTTTCGTGGCACCAGTCGGGCAACGTGCTGCTGATGGTGATCCTCGGCGGCGCGGGCACGCCGTACGGACCGATCGTCGGCGCGTTCGCGCTCACGATGCTGCACGAGTTCTTCAGCTCGATGACGAAGCACTGGCAGCTCTTCCTCGGCGGGGCGATCGTGCTGATCGTGCTGTTCATGCCCGGCGGGCTCGGGCATCTCGTCCGGCGCATACGCCGCAGCCTGTTCGGCGGGGCGCGCGATGGCTGAACCGGTCCTCGACGCGCGCGGCCTCACGCGGCGGTTCGGCGGGCTCACGGCCTGCGACGACGTCGCGCTCGCGCTCGAGCGCGGCCAGCTGCATGCGCTGCTCGGGCCCAACGGCGCGGGCAAGTCGACGCTCATCAACCTGCTGTCCGGCGACCTCAGGCCCACGTCGGGCAGCATCCGGTTCAAGGGGACCGAGATCGCCGGGATGCCGCCCGACCGCCGCTCGCGTCTGGGGATCGGCCGGAGCTACCAGAAGACCAACATCTTCCCGGCGTTCACGGTGTTCGAGAACGCGCGGCTGGCCGCGCAGTCGCGCAATCCGAGGCCGCTCGCCCTCGCATCCGACGCCTCGCGCGACCCGGTCTCGCGCGCGCGGGCGCAGAAGGGCCTCGAGCTCGCGGGACTGCACGAGCACGTCGAGCGGCAGGCGGGCGCGCTCTCGCACGGCGAGCAGCGGCAGCTCGAGATCGCGATGGTGCTCGCGACGGAGCCCGAGGTGCTGCTGCTCGACGAGCCGCTCGCCGGGATGGGGCCCGAGGAGTCGGTGCGCATGGTCGGCCTGCTGAAGAGCCTCGCGTCCGGCCACGCGATCCTGCTGGTCGAGCACGACATGGACGCGGTGTTCGCGCTCGCCGACGTGATCACGGTGATGGTGAACGGCCAGGTGCTCGAGTCGGGGCCGCCCGCGCAGATCCGCGCGAGCGCGAACGTGCAGCGGGCCTACCTCGGGCACGAGGACGGCCATGGCTGACGTCCTGCTCGAGGCCCACGAGCTTCACACGTACTACGGCGCGAGCCACGTGCTGCACGGCATCGACTTCGCCGTGCGCGAGGGCGAGGCGGTCGGGCTCATGGGCCGGAACGGCATGGGCAAGACGACGCTCATCAAGAGCATGCTCGGCATCGTGCCGCCGCGCAGCGGCGTCGTCCGCGTCCGCGGCTACGACGCCACCGGCTGGCCGACTTTCCGGATCACCCGCCAGGGGATCGCGTACGTGCCGGAAGGGCGCGGCATCTTCCCGAACCTGTCGGTGCGCGAGAACCTGATCATGACCGCGCGCGCCGGCGTCGACGGCCGGCGCGAATGGACTTTCGAGCGCGTGATGGAGACCTTCCCGCGCCTGGGCGAGCGCATCGACAACGGCGGCGGCCAGCTCTCCGGCGGCGAGCAGCAGATGCTCACGATCGGCCGCGCCTTGATGACCAACCCC
>JAKLIE010000549.1 GCA_022709775.1 Pseudomonadota bacterium | reverse complement strand
TGGGCAATGCGGCGCCCTCGGGGCGGCCCGTCGGGCGCCGCGTGCTTCGACCACGCGTTGAGATGTCCGGGCGTTTCAGCGCGTTCTCGTTCGTCGACCGCATCTTCGCGCACGCGCCCGGCGCCACGGTGCGCGGGCGCTACACGATTCCCTCGCGCGCGACGCGCTTCCCGCCGAGCCTCGCGGCGGAGGCCGTGGGCCAGCTCGCCGCGTGGGCGGCGATGAGCTCGCTGGACTTCCGCGTGCGTCCCGTCGCGGGACTCGCCGGCGAGACGCGCTTCGGCCGCCCGTTCGGGCCGGGCGACACGCTCGACCTCGAGGTGGACCTCGAGAGCGCGACCGACAGCGACGTCGCCTACTCGGGGCGCGCGCTCGTCGGCGGCGAGACCGCGCTCGTGCTGGAGCACGCGCTCGGCCCGATGCTGCCCGCGACCGACTTCGACGACATCGACGCGCTGCGCGCCGACTTCCTCACGCTGACGACGACCGGCGCGCCTTCGGGCCGCTTCGGCGGCGTCCCGCCGCCCGACCTCGCGATCGACGACCTCGAGACCGGTCGCCGCGCGAAGGGTACGCTCGCGATTCCCGCCGATGCGCCGTACTTCGCCGACCACTTTCCGCGCAAACCCGTCTACCCCGCGACGCTGCTGATGGACGCGCTCGGGCTCCTCGCGACGACCGCGGCGGGCGACGGTGCGCGCGTGACGGGCATGCAGGACGTCAAGGTGCGCGTGTTCATGCCGCCCGGCGAGACGCTCGCCGCGACGGTCGACCTCGCCGACGACCAAGGCGCGCTGACGGGGCGCGTCGTGGCGAAGATGCGAGGCAAGCCGGCGGCAACCGCGCGCGTCCTCCTGGAGCGAACGTGAAGAAACGTGTAGCCATCACCGGTCTCGGGCTCGTCACGCCCGCCGGCAACGACGTCGCCTCGACCTGGGCGACGCTGCAGTCGGGTCGGAGCATGGGCGCGCCGATCACGATCTTCGACGCGTCGGGCTTTTCGACGCGCATCGCGGCCGAGGTGAAGGGCTTCGATGTGCGCGCCGTCATCGACGACCGGCGCCTCCTCAAGTTCGCCAACCGTTCGCACGCATTCGCGCTGGCGGCGGCCGACCAGGCGCTCGCCGACGCGGGCGTGCGACCGACGCCCGCGACCAGCGCTCGCTGGGGCCTGTCGGTCGGCACCGGCATGATGGGGATGGCCTGGAACGACCTCTCGTCGCTGGGGCTCGCCGCTGCGGACGGCGAGGACGTCGATCCGGTCCGGCTGCAGGGAAGCGATACCGGGCGCGACCCGATGGTGTTCTGCCGCGCGCAGACGTCGGCGGGACTCGCGCTGCTAGGACGGCGCTACGGCATCGGCGGCTACTCGACGAGCGTGCACACCGCGTGCGCGTCCGGCGGGCAGGCGGTCGGCACCGCGATGAAGCTGATCCGGCGCGGGACCGTCGACTTCGCGCTCGCCGGAGGCTTCGACTCGATGGTCAACCCGGTGGGGCTCGCCGGCTTCTGCCTGCTGGGCGCCGTCTCCGCGGACAACGACGCGCCGTCGCGCGCGAGCCGGCCGTTCGACGCGACGCGCAACGGCTTCGTGCTGGGCGAGGGCGCGGGCTTCGTCGTGCTCGAGTCGTGGGAGCGCGCGGCCGCCCGGGGCGCGCGCATCTACGCGGAGATCGCCGGCGACGGCAACTCGCTGTCGTCGTACCGGATCACCGACTCGCATCCGTCCGGCGAC
>JAKLIE010000548.1 GCA_022709775.1 Pseudomonadota bacterium | reverse complement strand
GGCCGTCGCGCACTTCGTACCGGGTCCTGATGCTCGAGCCGATCACCTGCTCGGGCGGCACGCCGTAGAGCTCCTCGGCGAGGACGCGCAGGAACTCGACGCCCCCGCCCGAGACGATGTACGTCCTGAATCCGCTCGCGCGCAGGTAGTCGAGCAGCTCGCGCATCGGCGCGTAGGTGAGCTCGGTGTACGGGCGACAGAGCGTCGGGTGCCGCGCCGTCTTCGCCCACTCGCGCACGACGAGCGCGAACTCGTCGCTGGTCATGCCCGCGTGCGTCGCCATCACCAGCTCGAGGAGACCACGCTCGCCGGAGGCGGCCAGCGCCTTCACGTCGCCCTCCAGCGCGGCCTTGAAGGGCTGCGTGTCCTTCCACTCGGGGTGGGCCGGCGCGAGCGCCCTGACCCGGTCGATCGCGAACGCGAGCTGGAAGTACATCGGCTGCTCGGACCAGAGCGCCCCATCGTTGTCGAAGACCGCGACGCGGTCCTCCGGTGCGACGTACGACGGCGAGCCCGGCGTCGTGACGTCCGTCACGAACCGGACGATCGCCTGCCTGGCCGGCCCGTCGTTCCAGGAGTCGAGCGGCTGCGCCGACCCGGGGATGGCGAAGTGCGCGAAGGCGAGCAGCGCCGCCGCGCTCCGCCACCGGAGGCGCGTGCGGCTCGGGCGGCCAGGGGTTCCCACGCAGCGATCAGGCACGGAAGACGACCTTGAACGCGTTCTTCGCGGTCTCGAGCGCGGACTTCGCGTAGAGCCCGCCGACGAACGACGCGATCATCATCGCGTTGAACGAGTTCGTGAAGTCCTCGTGGCGCGTCACGAACAGCGTCACGCCGCCAACGATCAGAGGCGCGACGAGCGCGCCCAGCACCGGCCGCATCAGGAAGCAGAACGCGAGGCGCCGGTGGTAGAGCTCGCCCTCCGCGGACGCGGGCACGTGCGTCCCGTCCGCGAGCTCGAGCCCGTTCGCGTAGCGCGCGAGCAGCGACGTGAACGCGCCGACGCCGCTGCCCGCGAAGCCGACGAGCGCGACACCGGTCATCTTCAGGAGCTGTTCGGGCGCCTGCAGGATCCCGATGCCGGAAGTGAACGCGACCACGGAGAGGACGGCGAGCGCGAGCGCGACGCGACGCGCGGACGCGTGCAGCGCGGCCGCCTCGGGGCCGTGCGCCGGATCCGCGGGCGCGGCGCATGCCTGCTCAACAACCTCGTCGACGACGGCTTCGGACATGGCGGCTCTCCTCGTGCGGCGCAGCCCGGAAGGGACCGCGAACCGTTCCAGTTCCTGTCGATCGTGCCGGTCCCCGCGGCGCGCCGCCGTCACCGGACCGGCACCGCCGCCGGCGCGGTCACGAGCTCCCGCGCCGCGCGCGAGCGCTCCTGCGCCTCGAGCGTCAGACGGTAGGCGACGTAGTACTTGTAGATGTTGCGCACGTAGGTCGTCGTTTCGGGCCCGATCCTCTCGGCGACGACGATCTCGACGTGGTTGAACCACCTGTCCGGGTCCAGCCCCCGATTCTTCGCTTCGGCGCGGGCCTTCGCGACGTTGCCCGGCCCGCAGTTGTAGCTCGCGAACGCGAACAGCGGCCGGTTGCCTTCGCTGAACTTCGCGTCGGGGAAGTACCGCGACATCAACTGGTCCATGTACTTGGCGCCGCCGTGGATGTTCGCCTCGACGTCACGGATGTCGCCGACGCCGAGCTGCGCGCCGGTCGCCGGCATGATCTGCATCAC
>JAKLIE010000547.1 GCA_022709775.1 Pseudomonadota bacterium | reverse complement strand
TCGTCGCGCTCGTCGCGCTCAACGGCCTGATCATGGGCCCCTACCGGATCTCGATCCACGAGCGGGGCAACTGCAGTTCGCCCAACGCGTTCTCCGCGGGAGCGCCCTGGGCGCCGCAGGGCTCGCCGCGGGCGGCGGTCGACCTGTTTCCCGAGATCAGGGTCCCGGAGCCCGGCAACGCGCAGATGACGACGACCGTCCGGGGCATGCCTCTGTCCGGCCCCGACGGACTCTCGGGGAAGTCGATCGTCATGTCCGCGGGCACGACGGTCGACGCCGACGCCGTCCCCGGCGTTCCGAATCGCCGGGTGCTTTGCGGCGTGCTGGGCGCGCCGCGCTCGTTCATGGACCTCTTCCGCGACTGACACTTCAGAGCCTCCCGACGCCATGGGCTTCCTCGCCGACCGCAAGATTCTGATCACCGGTGTCCTGTCGAACCGCTCGATTGCCTACGGCGTCGCGCGCGCGTGCAAGCGCGAAGGCGCGACGCTCGCGTTCACCTACGTCAACGAGGACCTGAAGGACCGCGTCACGAGGCTGGCGGCCGAGTTCGGGTCGTGCCCGGTGCTTCCGTGCGACGTCGCGCACGACGGCCAGATCGACGCGCTGTTCGACGCCCTGAAGCGCGAGTGGGGCGGCCTCGACGGCCTGCTGCACTCGATCGCGTTCGCGCCGCGCGAGGCGCTCGCCGGCGACTTCCTGAACACGATCACGCGCGAGGCGTTCGGCATCGCGCACGACATCTCGAGCTACAGCCTCGCGGCGCTCGCCAAGGGTGCGCGCCCGCTCATGCAGGGGCGCCCGGGGTCGATCGTGACGCTGACCTACCTGGGCGCGGTGCGCTCGGTGCCGAACTACAACGTGATGGGGCTGGCGAAGGCGAGCCTCGAGGCGAACGTGCGCTACCTCGCGTCGTGCCTGGGTCCGGAGGGCCTCCGCGCGAACGGCATCTCGGCGGGGCCCATCAAGACGCTCGCCGCCGCGGGCATCGGCAACTTCTCGAAGCTGCTTTCGCGCTTCGAGGCGAGGGCTCCCCTCCACCGCGGCATCACGATCGACGAGGTGGGCAACGTCGCGGCTTTCCTGTTCTCCGACCTCGCGAGCGCGATCACCGGCGAGATCGTCTACGTCGACGGCGGCTACTCGACCGTCGCGGTCGGGGCCGGCGAGGAGAGCTGACCGCGCGGGCGCGCGCCGTCGCGTCGGCGGCAGTCACGATGACGTCGCGCGTCTTCGATGCGGTGCTGATCGGGGGGGGCCATAACGGCCTCGTCTGCGCCGCGTACCTTGCCGCCGCGGGCCTCGACGTGTGCGTGTGCGAGCGCCGGGGCGTGGTCGGCGGTGCCGCGGTCACCGAGGAGTTTCATCCCGGATTCCGCAACTCGACCGCGAGCTACACGGTGAGCCTGCTCGACCCGGGGGTGATCCGGGACCTGAAGCTCGTCGAGCACGGGCTCGCCGTCGTCGAGCGTCCTTTCTCGAACTTCCTGCCGCTGTCGGACCGCACGGGCGACTTCCTGAAGGTCGGTGGCGGGCTCCCGGCGACCCGGGCCGAGGTCGCCAGGTTCTCCGGGCGCGATGCGGAGGCGCTCCCCGCGTACTACGCGATGCTCGACAGCGTCGCCGACGTGCTGCGCGAGCTCGTCCACCGCACGCCGCCCGACGTGGCGAACCCCGCGCGGCGCGATCTCGGCGCCATGCTGGAGGCGTGGAGAACGCTCGGGTCGTTCCGCGCGCTCACGC
>JAKLIE010000546.1 GCA_022709775.1 Pseudomonadota bacterium | reverse complement strand
GACGCCGACCCGGGCATCTCGGTGATCGTGATCACCGGCAGCGCGAAGGCGTTCGCGGCCGGTGCCGACATCGGCGCGATGGCCGAGTGGAGCTACGCGAAGGTGCTCGGCGACAACTACATCACGCGGAACTGGGAGGCGGTGCGCTACACGCGCAAGCCGGTGATCGCGGCAGTGGCCGGCTACGCGCTCGGCGGCGGATGCGAGCTCGCGATGGCGTGCGACTTCATCGTTGCCGCCGACACCGCGAAGTTCGGTCAGCCGGAGATCACGATCGGCACGATGCCGGGCTTCGGCGGCACACAGCGGCTGCCGCGCGCGGTGGGCAAGGCGAAGGCGATGGACTGGTGCCTGACCGGCCGGATGGTCGACGCGGCCGAGGCCGAGAAGGCCGGGCTCGTCTCGCGGGTGGTGTCCGCCGACAAGCTCTTCGACGAGACGATGGCGATCGCCAACCAGATCGCCTCGTATTCGCTGCCGGTCGTCATGAAGGTGAAGGAAGCGGTCAACCGGGCGTACGAATCGTCGCTCGCGGAAGGGCTGCTGTTCGAGCGCCGCGAGTTCCACGCGACGTTCGCGCTCGACGACCAGAAGGAAGGCATGCGCGCGTTCGTCGAGAAGCGCAAGCCCGCGTTCAGGCACAAGTGACGCCGTCGCGCCGTCGCACCGTGCGCGCTACAATGCCGCGATGACGAGCAACGACGCAGCGGGTGCCGCGGCTCCGCGCGCCCATGAGGACATCCGGGTCGCGCGGCCCGCGGGGGGCGTGCTGCTGCTGACGATCGACCGCCCGGCGGCGCGCAACGCCCTGCGCACGCGTACGCTCGCGGAGATCGCCGCGGAGCTCGCGGCGGCTGCCGACGATCCGGGCACGCGCGCCGTCGTGATCACCGGCGGTCCCGAGCACTTCGCGGCGGGGGCGGACATCCGCGAGATGTCGGCGCTCGGCGCGATCGAGGTGCTGACGCACGAGCGGGCACGGCACTGGCGCGCGATCGGGGCGTTTCCGAAGCCGCTGATCGCCGCCGTGTGCGGATACGCGCTGGGCGGCGGGTGCGAGCTCGCGCTCGCGTGCGATCTCGTCGTTGCCGGAACGAACGCCCTGTTCGGGCAGCCCGAGGTGAACCTCGGCATGATTCCCGGCGCGGGAGGCGCGTCGAGGCTCGTCCGGACCTGCGGCAAGGCGCTTGCGATGCAGATGGTGCTCACCGGACGGCCGATCGACGCGCATGCGGCGCTCGCCGCCGGCATCGCGGTCGAGGTCGACGAGCCCGAGAGCGCGCTGGCGCGGGCGGTCGAGCTTGCCTCGATCATCGCCTCGAAGCCGCCCGTGGCGGTGCGCCTCGCCAAGGAGGCGGTGAAGCGCGCGCTCGAGGTTCCCCTGACCGACGCGATCGAGGCGGACCGGCAGGCTTTCGCCCTGCTGGCCGCGAGCGACGACCGGCGCGAAGGCATCGCCGCGTTCCTCGAGAAGCGTCCTCCCGTGTTCACCGGGCGCTGAGCGCGCGCGCGATGAGACACGCATGGGCGTTCGCCGCGGTGGCCGCGTTCGGGCTCGCCGCGTGCGCGACGACGACGCTGCGCGATTCGTGGGCCGATCCGTCGGTGCGCGCCGAGCCGTTCCGCAAGGTTCTCGTCGTGTCGGTCGGCGGCGGGATCGCCCAGCGCAGGATCTTCGAGGACACGCTCGTCGCCAGGCTCGACGCTTCCGGCGTCGCCGGCGCTCAGGGCTACCTGTTCCTGCCCGAAGGCCAGGCGACCGAGGG
>JAKLIE010000545.1 GCA_022709775.1 Pseudomonadota bacterium | reverse complement strand
CGCGTGCACGCCGCGCGAGTCCGAGCGCGACCGCGGCCGCGACGACGGGGATCGCCAGCGCGCCGCCGATGCGCATGAGCCAGGTCTGCAGCCTGTGGTGCTCGATCGACGTGACGTCGTAGGCGAGGTAGACGAGCGTCGTCGCGAACACCGCGACGAGCTGAATGCCGAACAGCAGCGCGACGACGCGCGGCGAGATCGGGACTCGCACCCCCGCCGCGTCGGCGAGCAGCAGCCACGCGACCAGCAGCATCAGCGTCCACGCGAACTGGAGCACGTGGCCGCCGCCCCAGAAAGCGAGCTCGTAGTAGGCGCGCGCCTCGAGGTCGCGCGGCACCGCGAGGAGCGACCAGGCGAACGCGAGCAGCGCGACGGCGCCGGCGACGATCGCCGCATTCACGCCGAAGCGCAGCGTTCCGGCGCCGTCGAGCCGCACCCCGACGAGCGGGGACGCGAACAGCCCGCGAAGGACCAGCAGAGCGGCGCCCGAGCCGAACACGGCGAGCCCGCCCTTGAACACCGGGCCGTCGATCACCGGAATGTAGTTCGCCATGATCGGCGCGGCCGGGTCGAGGAACGGCGCGACCGCGATCGCCGCCGAGCCCAGCACGGCGAGCGCGAGCGCGGCGCGTCCGAGCGCCAGCGCGCGGGTCGTGCTGTTCAGGCTCCAGATGGCGCCGGCGAACGACACGAACCAGACGAGCACCGACAGGTCGACGTGCGCGACGAGCACCGTTCGGAAGAAGTCGCCGGCGGGCAGGAATCGGTTGACACCGGGCGTGCGCGCGAGCGCGAGGAACACCGCGAGCAGGCCCGAGGCCGCGAGCGCCGCGACGCCCAGTGCGAGCCAGCCGATCGCGAGCCGTGCGCGAGCGTCGCGCGGGACCGCGAGCGCGTAGTGGCCGAACGCGATGTCGACCGCGAGGTGCGCGACCGGGGCGCTGCCGGGCGGGCTCGCGGCGACGTTCGCTTTCATCGTGGCGGGCGGGTCAGCCCGAGGCGTCGAGCCGCTGCTCGCGCTTGGGCGGGACGAGTGTAGCGCGCGCGTCGGCGGGGAGCGAACCGAGGTCGGCGCGGAACGCCGCGATCGCCCCCGCCAGCCGCGCGGCATCCTGCGGGCCTGCCCAGGCGATGCGCACCCGCTCGCGCGCGACAGCGGCGCGGAGCTTCGGCGCCCGCTCGCCGGCGAAGCGCCCGGCCGTCCACTCCTGCCCGAGCCGCCAGACGCAGTCGCCCTCGCGGCAGCCGGTGACGAGCACGCCGTCGGCGCCGCTGCGCAGCGCGTACTCGACGAACGACGGCGGGAGCTGCGCCGCGCACAACAGCGTCATCGCCGCGGTGTCCGGCGAGCGCAGCGCGACGACGTCGATCGACTCGTCGCAGCCGACGACGAGGACGCGCGGAGACGCGGACGCGGCGTCGCGGCGGGACGCGGTGACGCGCGCGAGCTCGCGCTCGAGCGTCGCGCGGGCCGCGCCGACAGGCTTCTGCGGCAGGTCGATGCCGGTCACCAGCTCGGCAACCGACCGGAACGGCGTCGACGACGGGCACGCGCCGGCGCAGATGCCGCAGCCGGCGCACATGTCGGCAATCACGCTCGCCTGGAACGGGTGCGGGCGGCCGTCGGTCCGTTTCACCATCTCGATCGCGTTGTACGGACAGTCGACGAAGCAGCGCCGGCACCCGTTGCAGTTCGCGAGCGCGACGACCGCGGGCTTCCGGCGCGGCTCGCGCGCGGCGCGCGACAGGTACGGCAGCGCCGCGAGCG
>JAKLIE010000544.1 GCA_022709775.1 Pseudomonadota bacterium | reverse complement strand
GACCGGCCCGACGCGAGGCCGCTCGTCGTCACCGCGGGCGACATCCGCTTCGAGCACGTGAGCTTCGCGTACGGCGGCACGCGCCAGGTGATCGACGACCTCTCGCTGCACATCCGGCCGGGCGAGAAGATCGGGCTCGTCGGCCGCTCGGGCGCGGGCAAGTCGACGATCGTCAACCTGCTGCTGCGCTTCTTCGATACGGAGCAAGGCCGCATCCTCGTCGACGGCCAGGACGTCGCGCTGGCGACGCAGGATTCGCTGCGTGCGCAGATCGGCATGGTGACGCAGGACACGTCGCTCCTGCACCGGTCGGTGCGCGAGAACATCGTCTACGGCCGCCCCGACGCGACCGAGGACGACATGGTCGCCGCCGCGCGACGCGCCGAGGCGCACGAGTTCGTCGTGGGTCTCGCCGATCCGAAGGGGCGCAAGGCGTACGACGCGTACGTCGGCGAGCGCGGCGTCAAGCTCTCGGGCGGCCAGCGCCAGCGCATCGCGATCGCGCGCGTGATGCTGAAGGACGCGCCGATCCTGCTGCTCGACGAGGCGACCTCCGCGCTCGACTCGGAGGTCGAGGCCGCGATCCAGCAGAGCCTGTACCGGCTGATGGAAGGCAAGACCGTCGTCGCGATCGCGCATCGCCTCTCGACGATCGCCGCGATGGATCGGCTGATCGTGCTCGACCGCGGCAGGGTCGTCGAGGAAGGCGACCACGCGAGCCTGCTCGCCAACGACGGTCTCTACGCGCGCCTGTGGGCTCACCAGAGCGGCGGATTCCTCGGCGCCGGGGCCGACGACGAGTCGATCCCGATCGACGGTCCGGCCGCGGACCCCACGCCGGAAGCTGCGGCGATGCAATCGACGGTGCGAACGCTCGAGCCCGCGCATGCGGGGCACGACCGGCCGGCCGGATCGGAGCCGTTCCCGTCGTGACAGCGCCGCGCCGGCCCCCGCGGACGGCAGCGGACGGCGCGGTCCCGGTTCGCGCGACGGATGGGGCGCGCTATCCCGAGGCGATCGCGCGCCGGCCGGCGGCGGCGAACGCGTCGCCCGCGACGGGGACCCCGGCCGTCGGCGAGGGCTCGACGGCGGGGCTCGCGTAGCTGCCGTCGATCCCGTTCATCGGCGAGGACCGCGCGACCAGGTGCGCCGGATGCCGGCGGGTTCCGGGACGATGCAGGACGGCGGCGGCAGGGCGACCCGCCAGGATGCGGCGGTGACCGATATCAGGCCGGCGGCGGTCGTCAACGCATGACGGACCTTCGCCGCCGGATCCGGCTCGTTGGCAGCGGGCGTCGGGCAATCGGGCGCCGCACGCGACGTCGTCTCGACGCACGCGTGTCCGGGGAATTCGATTCGAGAGGACATGGGGTGTTCGCCTTCCGTTCCGGAAGCACGGGAAGCCGTGCCTCCGCCCGCGACGCGATGCGCGGGCGGGTCCCAGTATGCTCGCTCGCCGCCCCCGTGGCGAACGACGCGAAGATGCACTCCGGTCCGCGACCCGGTGGCGTCAGCCGATGCGCTTCGCGACCAGTCGCGCGGCGCACAGGTCCTCGAGCGCGGTGCCGACCGATTTGAACAGCGTCACCTCGTCGCGGCCGCGACGTCCCGGATGCCTGCCGGTCGCGAGGTCGGCGAGTTCTGCGCGCACGCGCTCCGCGGCAAAGATGCCGGACGCAATCGCCTGCACGAGGTCGCCCGCCTCCTTGAGCGCGCCGGCGCGAGTGTCGACGAACACGCTCGCGCGCGCGACCAGGTAGTCGTCGCTCTCG
>JAKLIE010000543.1 GCA_022709775.1 Pseudomonadota bacterium | reverse complement strand
CGTCGCGACCGTGCTGGGATTCCTGTCGGTGCTGTGCCTGCTCGTGCTCGTCACGACGCTCTCCTACGCGATGCTTCCGCGCGCGGAGCTGGCGGCGCTCGCGAATCCCTCGATGGCCGGCGTGCTGGAGGCGGTCGTCGGGCCCTGGGGCCGGGCGTTCGTCAGCGCGGGGCTCGTCGTCGCCGTGCTCGGCAACTTCCTGTCGTGGGTGCTGCTGGCGGCCGAGGTGATGCGCTCCGCCGCGGGGAGCGCGACGATGCCCGCCGCGTTCGCGCGCGAGAATGCCCGCGAGGTGCCCGCCGCCGCGCTGTGGGCGAGCACGCTGGCGATCCAGGCGCTGCTCGTCGTCGCGCACTTCGCCGAGCACGCGTTCACGCTCGCGCTCAAGATGACGAGCGCGATGGCGCTCGTCCCCTACCTGCTCGTCGGGGCCTACGGTGCGAAGCTCGCCGTCACGCGCGAGACCTACGGCGCCGATCCGCGCGGGCGCGGCCGGGACCTCGTCGTCGGCGCGCTCGCGACCGCCTACGCGGCGGCGATGATCCATGCCGGCGGTCCCCGGTTCCTGCTGCTGTCGGCGCTGCTCTATGCGCCGTCGACGCTGCTCTACGCGGTGGCGAGGCGGGAGCAGGGGCGCGAGCTGTTCGCGTCGGTGCCGGAGCGCGTCGCGTTCGGCGCGATCGCCGCCGCGGCCGCCGGCGCGCTCTGCGCGCTCGCGACGGGGGCGATGTCGCTGTGAACGGGACGCCTCGCGCGGCGCAGCCGCTCCGTCAGGGCGGACTCTCGGCGGTGACGCCCGGCGGCTTCGTCGACCACGCCGGACCGGCCAGCGCGCGGCTGAAGCCGAGATCGTAGAGCTCGCGCATCTTGGCCGGATCGAACACCTCGTCGCCGAACAGCTCGACGCCCTCGGGGATCGTGGTCCAGTGGTAGCCGGTCCGCTCGCGCGAGGTGATCGCGTAGATGCGGAACAGGTCGCCCACCACCGCCGCCTTGCCCGACGAGTCGAACACGCGCATCGCGATGCTGCGGAGCGAACGCCGCGTAGGCTCCGGCACCGGCAGCAGCTGCCCGTTGTGGACGATGAAGAGGTCTTCCTGGCCCGGTTCCCGACCGGCCTCGGCGCGCGCGCGCGCGAAGCTGAACACGCCGGCCGTGTAGAACACGCGCGTGCCGACGCTGCCGTCGACGTGCATCTCGTCGTAGCGGCGGCCGGCGGCCTCGACGTCGAAGAGCACCGGCGGGAACGCGACCGGGATCGACGCCGACGCCAGCATCACCTTGCGGAACAGCTCGACGGCCTCCGGCCGGCCCGAGGCCGCGACGAGCCCCAGGTTCCAGACGACGAAGCGCTGCGCGTCCAGGTCGACCGTGCCGACGTACAGCCGTCGGCCCCGACGGTGCGCATCGGCGATGTTGCGCAGGAACGCCTCGTCGACGTGCTGCGCGATCAGCGACTGGAGCGGGCCGGTGTCGGCGAGTGCCTCTCCCGCGATCAGCTGCGGCAGGATCGAGAGCATCCTGAAGATGTTGCGCGTGTCGGTCGTCGTGTAGAACTCGCGCAGCGTGTCGTCGTGCGCGGATCCGAGGAACGCGAACGGGGCCATCAGCGCCCCGGTCGACACGCCGGTGACGATCTTGAAGACCGGCCGCTGCCCGGTCTTCGTCCAGCCGTTCAGGAAGCCGGCACCGAAGGCGCCGTTCGCGCCGCCGCCCGACAGCGCGAGGTGCGCGTAGTGGATCCTGCCGTCGGGTCCGACCGGAAACTCGTC
>JAKLIE010000542.1 GCA_022709775.1 Pseudomonadota bacterium | reverse complement strand
CGGATCGCAAACGCCGGCGACGACGCCCGGCCCATCCTCGGAACGCTCGGCGGCCACCTCGCCCCACGGGTCGACCAGCATCGAGTGGCCATACGTGCGACGGCCGTTCTCGTGCACGCCGCCCTGCGCGGCCGCGAGCACCCATGTCTGGTTCTCGACCGCACGTGCCTTCAGCAGCAGATGCCAGTGGGCGTTGCCGGTCGTCCACGTGAAGGCAGACGGAACGCAGACGAGCGAACAATCGCCCAGCGCGCGGTAGAGCTCGGGAAAGCGCAGGTCGTAGCAAATCGTGAGCCCGATGCGCCCGAACGGCGCCTCGAAAGCGACGACCTCGGCGCCGCGCTCGATCGTCCGCGTCTCGTCGTAGGCCTCGTCGCCGTGCGCGAAGCGGAACAGGTGGATCTTGTCGTAGCGCGCGAGCCGCGCTCCGTCCGGACCGTAGGCGAGGCAGGCGCTGCGCACGCGCGCCGGATCGGCGGTCGCGATCGGCACGCTGCCCCCGATCACGACGATGCCGTGCTCGCGCGCCGCGCGCAACAGGAACGCCTGCTGCGGGCCGTCGCCGTCGCGCTCGGCCAGCCGCACCTTGTCGGAGGCGCGCGCCCCCAGTATCCCGAAATACTCGGGCAGCAGTACGAGTGCCGCGCCGCCGCGGGCGGCCTCCGCGACGAGCGATCCCGCCTGCGCGAGGTTGGCCGCGACGTCGCCGCCGGACACCATCTGGACCGCGGCAATGCCGAACGCCTGCCCGGTCATCGCATGCCTTCGTTCACTTCGCGGCCCCCCCCGACGGCGCGGGCGCCGCGGGCGACGGTGCCGGCACGGGCGAGGCCGCGGCCGGCGTCGCCGTCGCCGCGACCGCCGCCTCGCCGACCGGGCGCGACCCGACGCGCTCGACGACCGGATCGCTCCACGAGCCCGTCACGCGATAGTCGTAGGCGAACATCTGCTCGAGGGGATCCTTCATCACCTTCTGCGCGAGCAGCGTGCCCGCGCCCACCGCCGCGGCCACGAGCGGGTTCGCGGCGAGCAGCAGCAACGCGGCACCCGCCGCCCCGGTCGAAAGCGTCGTGGAGAGTGCGGGCAGGACGCGCACGGCGAGCTTCTGCGTTTCCTGGGCGAGATTGGCCTCGCCGGTAATGTCGACGCGCGCCGCGGGCCCGACGAGCCTCAGGTCGTCGGTCGTCATCACGCCGCGCGCGATGCGCACGTTGCCGTCGATCCGGTCGAACGCGAATCCCTCGGTGAACACGTCGCGGAAATCGAGCGCGATGCGCCGGGGCAGCGCCTGCAGCGACAGGACACCGAGCAGCTTGCCGATTCCGGGCTCGATCTTCGTGAACTGCCCGGCCCCGACTTCGACCCTGAGCGCCCCGGACAGCGCCGTCGGATCGAAGTCGGACGGCGCCCCGGGCCAGTCGAGCTGGCCCTTGATCGTGGTCGGCGCGCCGCGCATGACGTCGGCGAATCCGAAGCGCTTGAGCATCGCGCCGGCCTCCAGCGCATCGAGGCTCACGTCGAGGCGCGTCTGCTGCGTGCGCCCGGCCGCGCGCCACCAGCCGTCCGCCTGCACGCGTCCCGCGTCGCTCGACAGCACGAGCTTCTCGATCCGCCAGTCGGCCGCCTGCGGCTTCGCGACCATCTCGAACCGGCCGAGGTCGCGTCCTTTCGAGATCAGCGCCGCGCTCTGGACGTCGAGCTCGGGCCACGGGTTCGCGCTTCCCTCGGCGCGCGCCCCCGCGCGGGGGTCCGCGTGCTGAAAGGGCGAGAGCTCG
>JAKLIE010000541.1 GCA_022709775.1 Pseudomonadota bacterium | reverse complement strand
CACCATACGGCTGTGATGCTGGTGACGCACGACATGGGCGTGATCGCCGAGACGGCCGACCGGGTGGCGGTCATGTACGCCGGGCGCATCGTCGAGGTCGGCCCGGTCGCCGACGTGATCCACCGGCCGCGACACCCGTACACGGTCGGCTTGATGGGGTCGATCCCGTCGATCGGCGCGACCGTCGAGCGTCTGGCGCAGATCGACGGCACGATGCCGAGGCTCGATGCGGTCCCCGACGGCTGCGCGTTCCACCCGCGGTGCCCGCGGGCGATCGGTCGCTGCCGGACCGGGCGCCCGGAACTCGTCGCCCTCGGAAGCACGAGCGCCGCATGCTGGCTGGCGGACGCCGCGGACGGGGCCGCGCCATGAGCGACCTGCTCGTCCGCCTCGTCGACGTCGCCCGGACGTTCGACGTCTCGCCGCCCTTGCTCAACCGGGTGCTCGAGCGCAAGCCGCGCGTGCTGCTGAAGGCCGTCGACGGCGTCTCGCTCTCCATCCGCCGCGGCGAGACGCTGGGACTCGTCGGCGAGTCGGGCTGCGGCAAGTCGACGGTCGCGCGGCTGATCGTGGGGCTGTACGCGCCGACGCGCGGCCGTATCGAGTACGACGGCGTCGTGCTGGCGGGGGACGGCGCTGCGCTGGCCGACGATGCGCGCCTGCGCCGCGCACGCCGGTCGATGCAGATGATCTTCCAGGATCCGTATGCGAGCCTGAACCCGCGCTGGCGCGTGTCCGACATCGTCGCCGAGCCGCTCGTCGTCCAGGACGCGGCGCTGCCGCGCGACGAGGTCGACGGGCGCGTCGAAACGCTGCTCGCGCAGGTGGGGCTGGCGGCGGCGGACGGATCGAAGTATCCGCACCAGTTCTCGGGCGGACAGCGGCAGCGGATCTCGATCGCGCGCGCGCTGGCGACCGAACCCGCGTTCCTCGTCTGCGACGAGCCGACCTCGGCGCTCGACGTGTCGGTGCAGGCCCAGGTGCTGAATCTGATGCGCGACCTGCAGCGCAGGCTGGGCCTCACCTACCTGTTCATCTCGCACAACCTCGCGGTCGTCCACCACATCGCCGACCGCGTGGGCGTCATGTACCTCGGCCGCATCGTCGAGCTCGCGCCCACGGCGAGGCTGTTCGGCAACCCGCATCACCCGTACACGAGGATGCTGCTGGACGCGGTGCCGGACCTCAGGATGACGGGCTCGTCGCGAACGGCGGTGGCGGGCGAGGTCCCGAACCCGCTCGATCCGCCGCCGGGCTGCGCGTTCCATCCGCGCTGCCCGCACGCGGACGACCGCTGCCGCCGCGAGGCGCCGTCGCTTCGCGCGGTCGAAGGCGACGGCGAGGTTGCGTGCCACGCGGTCGAGCAGGGGCGACTCCCGGCGCGCGTCGCGCCGGTGCGCACCGTCTGATCCTGCGGCAGGGCGGCTCGATCCGCTATAATCCGGGCCCGATGCCGTCGTACCGGGCTCGCACGCCGCACGAGGGCCGTCGAACGCGGCGCACGGTGCGCAGCACCGATCAGGCGCCACCAACCTCACGCCGCCCAACCCGGGTCCCATCGCCTTGCGCCTCACCCAGATCAAGCTCGCGGGATTCAAGTCGTTCGTCGATCCGACCACGATCGGCACCCCCGGACAGCTCGTCGGCATCGTCGGCCCCAACGGCTGCGGGAAGTCGAACGTCATCGACGCCGTCCGCTGGGTG
The DNA here is from genome assembly GCA_022709775.1 of Pseudomonadota bacterium. The sequence goes on along the minus strand of JAKLIE010000541.1, from coordinate 93 downwards.
CTCGGCGAGTCGAAGGCCTCGGCGCTGCGCGGCGAGTCGATGCAGGACGTCATCTTCAATGGTGCGGGCGACCGCAAGCCGGTCGGCCGCGCG
>JAKLIE010000540.1 GCA_022709775.1 Pseudomonadota bacterium | reverse complement strand
CCGCGGTCCCGTCGGGACGGCGGCGAAAGAACGAATTCGAGCGAGCGCTTGATTAACGTGCGGACGGACTGATAGACTGCGCCGGTCCTGCGGGCCGCCGGGCGTCGAGCACCGCGCCGACGACGCTGCCGCCGAGACCGACCCACACGCCAGGAAAACCTTCTTGTCGCCCCCAGACGCTCCGGCATCGGCCTGGTTCGACGCGCTCCTCGAGGGGCGCAAGCCGCAGCTCGGCGAAGCGCTGAGCCTCGTCGAGGCGGGCGGCGCCCCGGCGAGGACGCTGCTCGCGCGGCTGCACGCGCGGGGCGGCCGCGCGCAGATCATCGGCGTCACCGGTCCTCCGGGGTCGGGCAAGTCGACGCTCGTCAACGAGCTCGCGCTGGCTTTCGCGGCGCAGGGCGGGCGCGTGGCCATCGTCGCGGTCGATCCGACGAGCCCGTTCACGGGCGGAGCGGTCCTCGGCGACCGCGTGCGCATGAACCGCGCGGGCCGGCACGAGAACATCTTCATCCGCAGCGCGGCGACGCGCGGCTGCCTCGGCGGTGTCGCGCGCGCGACCTACGATTTCGTGCGCGTGTTCGACGCGGTCGGCTACGACACGGTGATCGTCGAGACGGTGGGCATCGGCCAGTCCGAGATCGACATCTGCCGGGTCGCCCACACGGCCGTCGTGGTCGAGGCCCCGGGCCTCGGCGACGCGGTGCAGGCGATGAAGGCGGGCGTGCTCGAGATCGCCTCGATCTTCTGCATCAACAAGGCCGACCTGCCGGGCACCGAGGCGAAGATCCTCCAGCTGCGGGAGCTGGCGGACCGCGCGGCCGAGCGCACGCCCGGCTGGACGATCCCGGTGGTGACGACGGTCGCGCAGGAGGCGAAGGGCATCGGCGAGCTCGCGCAGGCGATCGCCGCGCATCGCGAGTACCTGCGCTCGACCGATCGGCTCGCCCGGATCGAGCACGAGCGCGCACTCGCCGAGATCCGGGCCGGGCTCGAGGCCGCGCTGGTCGACGCCCCGCTCAGGCGGGCGGCGCAGGCCGGACGGCTCGACGAGCTGGCCGATGCGGTCGCCTCGCGCCGGATGAGCGCGGCCGACGCCGCGCGCGTCGTCGAGCAGACGTATCACGCGCCGGACCCGCCAGGAGGCATGCCCCGATGACCGACTCCCCCAACGCAGCGCTTGTCCCGATCGAGCGCGTCTCGGTGGTCGGCGGCGCGGGCTCGATGGGCCACGGCATCGTGATCGCGTGCCTGCTCGGCTCGCCGGACGCCGAGGTGCGCCTCGTCGCCCGGCGGCCCGAGTCGCTCGAGCACGGTCTGACGCTGGTGCGCGCAGGGCCTTTCGGGCTCGAGGGCGCCGTGCGCAAGGGCAGGATCGACGCCGCGACGATGGAGCGCGCGCTGGCCCGGCTCAAGCCCACGCTCGATCTCGCCGAGGGCGTGCGCGACGCGCAGATCGTGTTCGAGAGCGTTCCCGAGATCGTCGACCGGAAGATCGACGTGCTGCGGGAGATCGAGGCGGCGGCTCCGCGCGACGCGGTGATCGCGAGCGGCACGTCGTCGATCATGATCGGCGAGCTCGGCCGCGCGCTCGCCCACGTCGATCGTCTCGTCGGCACCCACTGGTTCTACCCGTCGAACGTGATGCCCCTCGTCGAGGTCGCCCGGGCCGACCGCTCGGCTCCCTGGGCTGCCGAACGCATCGTCCGCTACCTCGTCGCGATCGGCAAGAAACCGGTCGTCGTGCGTGACTCGCCCGGGTTCTTCATGACGCGGTTCGTCAATCTCTTCGCGGCGGAGGCGATGCGGGCGGTCCAG
>JAKLIE010000054.1 GCA_022709775.1 Pseudomonadota bacterium | reverse complement strand
GCGCGCCGGTGCTCGGCGGCGGTTTCGCGGTGATGGCGGCCGCGATCGCCGAGCTCGACGTCCTGCGCATCAACCCGGTCGGCGGCGCGCTGCGGCTGGGCGTGCTCTACGACCTCCTCGGCCGCCGCGAGAGGCGCGACAGCCGCGAGGCGACGGTCGCGTCGTTCGCCGAGCGCTACCACGTCGACCGTCCGCACGGCGCGCGCGTCGCGGCGCTCGCGCGCGAGCTCTACCGGAAGTCGGCCCCGCGTCCCGATCCCGATACCGAGCGCCACGTCGTCTGGTCGGCGCTCCTGCACGAGGTCGGATACACCGTTTCGCACATCGGCTTCCACAAGCACGGCGCCTACATCCTCGGCAATGCGGACATGCCCGGATTCTCGCGGCAGGAACAGCAGTGGATGGCGCTCCTCGTGCTCGGCTGCCGCGGCGGGCTCGACAAGGTCGAGGGCGCGCTCGATGACGCGTCGCTGCGCGCGCAGCTGCTCGCGCTGAGGCTCGCGGTGCTGTTCCACCACGCGCGCCAGCCGATCGACGCGCCGCGCATCGTCATCCGCCCGGGGCGCTCGTTCAGCGTCGAGGTGTCCGCGCGCTGGCGGCGCGCGCACCCGCTCACCGACCACCTGCTCGCCAAGGAGCGCGACGAATGGCGGAAGGCGGGATGGCCCTGGCGCGCCGCGTGAGCGCGCCCGGCGCGGCGGCTCGATTCAGACGAGATCGGGACCGATCGCGACCTTGAGCAGGACGCCCGGCTGGCCCAGGCGCGTGCGGTTGCTGAACCACCAGACTGCGCCTTTCCGGATCGACCAGGCCGCTTCCTCGCCGGCCATCAGGAACGCGGCGACCTCGCCCAGCGTCGGCTGGTGCCCGACGACGAGCACGGGCTCGCGCGCGTCGGGCCAGCCGGCCGCCGCGAGCACCGAGGCGGCCGAGGCGCCGGGCGCGACGTCGTCCGACGTCCTGAACCTGCGGCCCAGCGCGAGCGCGGTCTGCTGCGTGCGATCGGCCGGCGACACGATGATCCGCGTCGTCTCGGGCAGCCGGTGCTCGAGCCACTCGGCCATCCGCTCGGCCTGCTTCAGCCCTTTCGACGTCAGCCGCCGCCCCAGGTCCGGCTCGCCCGGCTCGGCCTCCGCGTGGCGCCAGAGGATCAGGTCCATCAGGCCGATGCCCCGCCCGTGAGCCGCGCGAGGAGCTCGTCCTGCGCCGCGCGCGCCTTGCCCTTCCGCGCGGGCCGTGCGCGCTTCCACTGTCCGGTCGCGTCGAGCAGCCACGCGTCGCGGTTGTCCGCGAGGTGGACCTTGAGCCCCTCCTCGATCACGCGCTTCTTCGCCGCGGGATCGAGCACCGGGAACGCGACCTCGATGCGGCGGAACAGGTTGCGCCCCATCCAGTCGGCCGACGAGAGCCACACCTCCTTCGCGCCGTCGTTCTCGAAGTACCAGACGCGGTGGTGCTCGAGGAATCGGCCGAGGATCGAGCGCACTCGCACGTTCTCCGAATAGCCCGGCACGCCCGGCCGCAGCGCGCACGCGCCGCGGATGACGAGGTCGATCTCGACGCCTGCCTGCGACGCCTGCGCGAGCGCGCGAATCACGCCGTCCTCGGTCAGCGCGTTCATCTTCGCGATGATGCGCGCGGACCTGCCCTCGCGCGCGTTGCGCGTCTCGCGGCGGATCATCTCGAGCACGCGACGGTGCATCGTGAACGGCGCGAGCAGCAGCCTCCGCATGCGCGCCGCCTTCGCGAGGCTCGTGATGTGCAGGAACACCTCGTTAACGTCGTGGCACAGATCCGGGTCGGCGGTGAGCAGCCCGAAGTCGGTGTACAGGCGCGCCGTGCGCGGATGGTAGTTGCCGGTGCCGAGGTGCGCGTACGGAACGAGCCGGTGACCGCCGTTCGCCGTCGGCTCGCGCCGCAGGATCAGCGCGAGCTTCGCGTGCGTCTTCAGCCCGAACACGCCGTAGACGACCTGCGCGCCCTCCTGCTCGAGCCTGTCCGCCCAGTTGATGTTCGCCTCCTCGTCGAAGCGCGCCATCAGCTCGACGACGACGGTGACCTCCTTGCCGCGGCGCGCGGCGTCGATCAGCGCCTCCATCAGCACCGAGTTCACGCCGGTGCGGTAGACGGTCTGCTTGATCGCGACGACGTCGGGGTCGGTGGCGGCGCGCCGGATGAACTCGACGACCGGGTCGAACGACTCGTACGGGTGGTGCAGCAACACGTCGCGCTGCCTGATCGCCGACAGGATGTCGACGCCCTCGGCGAGCGTCGTCGGCCGCGACGGCACGAACGCCGGGTAGCGCAGCGCGTCGATGTCGACCTGGTCGATCAGCGCAGCGAGCCGCATCAGGTTGACCGGCCCGTCGCAGCGGTAGAGCTCCTCGTCGCCGAGCTCGAACTGCGCGAGCAGGAAGCGCGCGAGGTGCCCGGGGCAGCCCTTCGCGACCTCGAGTCTCAGCGGCAGCCCGAACTGGCGGTGCGGCAGCTCGCCCTTCAGCGCCTGGCGCAGGTTCTTGACGTCCTCCTCGTCGAGCCAGAGGTCGGCGTCGCGCGTGAGGCGGAACTGCGAGTACGCGACGACCTCGCGCCCCGGAAACAGGTCGCCGAGGTGCTCGTGGATCACCGCCGAAAGCAGCAGGAACGCGTTGTCGCCCGCGCCGAGCGAGGCCGGGAGCTTCATCACGCGCGGCAGCACGCGCGGCGCCTTGACGATCGCGATCGCTGTCTCGCGGCCGAACGCGTCGCGGCCCGAGAGCTCGATGACGAAGTTGAGGCTCTTGTTGACGACCTGCGGGAACGGGTGCGCGGGGTCGAGCCCGATCGGCGTCATCAGCGGGCGCACGTGCTCGCGGAAGTAGGTCGCGACCCAGGCGCGCTGCGCGGGAGTGAGCTCGCTGCGGCGCAGGAGCCTGACGCCCTGTCGCGCGAGCGCCGGAAGCACCTGCGCGTTGAGGCACGTGTACTGGTCGTCGACCATCGCGTGCGCCATCGCCGCGATCTCGGAGTACTGGGCCCGGAGCCCGGCCATCGTCATCCCGGGCGGAGGCGACTTCGAGCGGATCTGGTCGATGAGTCCCGCCATCCGGATCTCGAAGAACTCGTCGAGGTTCGACGCGACGATCGTCAGGAAGCGCAGCCGCTCGAGGAGCGGAATCGACGCGTCCTGCGCGAGCGCCAGCACGCGCCGGTTGAACGCGATGAGCGCGAGCTCGCGGTTGATGGGCGAGCTGTCGACGGGATTCGGCACGGGCGCGGTCGTCGCTTCGGCGCCGGCCGGCGGGTAGGGAGCGGCGGTCAAGCCGCGCATCGTGCGCCGGCCGCGTTTCGCCGGTGTGACAGTCGCCTTCGCGGCCGTCCGCGCGCCGGCCGAGGGTCCCTCGGCCTCGCCGGGTCGGCGCGGTCCCGGCGCTGGCCTTCGCCTCACGCCGCCTCCCCCGCCTCCCGCTCGAGCGCGAGCCAGACGCAGTTGCCGCGGCTCGCGGCGTCGAGCGCAGCGAGGTAGGCGCGATGCGCCGCGGCCTCCCCGTGCGTAGGCGCGAGCACCGCGACCGGGGGTCTCGGACCGCCGCGCGCGACGCCGCCCGGCTGCACGCCGCCCCGCGACGCGGAGGGAAGGTCCATCACCAGCGTCTCCTGCCCGCGCGTCATCGCGAGGTAGACCTCGGCGAGGAGCTGCGCGTCGAGCAGCGCGCCGTGGAGCGTGCGGTGCGCGTTGTCGACGCCGAACCGCTCGCACAGCGCGTCGAGGTTGTTGCGCTTGCCGGGAAACGTCTCGCGCGCGAGCGCGAGCGTGTCGACGATCGCCGACGCGAGCGCGGCGCAGCGGGGCCCCTCGATGCGCGCGAGCTCGGCATCGAGGAACCCGACGTCGAACGGCGCGTTGTGGATCACCCATTCCGCGCCGCGCGAAAACTCGATGAACTCTGCCGCGACGTCGCGGAACAGCGGCTTGTCGCGCAGGTCGTCCCAGGTCATGCCGTGGACTTCGGACGCACCGGGGTCGATCTCGCGCTCGGGATTCAGCTTGACGTGCAGGTGGCGCCCGGTCGGCCGTCGGTCGACGAGCTCGAGGACCGCGATCTCGATGATCCGGTGGTCCTGGCGCGGGTCGAGGCCGGTAGTTTCGGTGTCGAGGATGAGCTGGCGCACGTCAGGGAACAGGGAACAGGGAACAGAGGGCAGTGTACAGCGCCGCGAAACCCGCCGCCGCCGTCCCGAGGCACCCTGGCCGCCGCCCGCGGACATCGGCACGACCCGTCGAATCCGCGGCGGCGGCATCCCTTCCGATCGGCGTGGCGCATTGAACGGCGCGCCGCGCTGCAGCCCGGCCGTCGATCGAGTCCCGCCGGCGCGCCGCTCGAATGCGTTGCGCCGATCGACTGACTGCAGTTGGGCGGGGTCAACCGTCCCGAAAACCCCTACTTCCGGTATTTCTGGATGGTGGACTGGATCTCGCTGATCGCCCGCTCGATCTCGTCGTCCGTCAGGTCGCGCTGCGACCCCTTGCGGTCGGTCAGCGTGATCGTGCGGTCGATCTGCGTCTCGAACTCGCCCAGGCCCATCGTCTCGGTGATCGTCGTCGACGGCTCGTCGGCGAGCGTCTCGGGGCCCCAGCGCACGCAGATCAGCGACAGGTTGTCGCCGTCGGGACCGCCGCGCTTCTCGGCCTCGCGCATCATCTGCGGCGCGGCCTTGAGGATCGGCTGCGACGTGAGCCAGGTCGCCATCTCGTGCTGCGGCACCACGCTCCACAGGCCGTCGGTGCACAGCACCATCACGTCGCCGTTGCGCAGCGGCATCCGTCGCGACAGGTCGATCACGGGATCGACGAGCCCGCCCAGGCAGCTGAAGATCTTGTTGCGGTCCGGGTGCGCAGAGACCTCGTCGGCGCCGATGATCCCCTGGTCGACCAGGTACTGCACCTTCGAGTGGTCCTTGGTCGTGCCGATCATCGCGCCCTGCCGGAACAGGTGGAAGCGAGAGTCGCCGACGTGCGCCCAGTGCGCATAGCCGGCCTGCACGACGACCGCGACGCAGGTCGTGCGCGGCGTCTCGAGCATCGAGAACTGGTTCGCGTACGAGCCGAGCGCGGCGTGCGCACGAAGCATCGTGTCCTGCAGGAACTTGAGGGGGTTGCGCAGGATGGGCTTCGCCTCCTGCTGGAAGCGCTCGATGAACAGCCGGACGCAGATCTGCGCGGCGATCTCGCCGCCCGCGTGGCCTCCCATGCCGTCCGCCACGACCAGCAGCAGCGTGTCGCGGCCGTACGTATAGGCGATCCGGTCCTGGTTGATGCGGCGCGAGCCCTTGCGCGATTCCTGGAAGATCGTGAAACGCATCGGACGCGGAGACGTCTTGGCGATGGAGTATCGGAAGGAACGGCCTGCGCCGGGGCGGTTGCGGACGGCGGCGCGTTCGTCGATGGCCCGTGGGCGCGAATCTTACCCCGCGGGGGGCGTCGTCGACATGGGCACGACGGCCCGCCATCCCGTGCGTCCGGGAGTCAGGCGCCGATCTCCGAGAACAGAACCCGCTTGATGTTGCCGAGGAGGGACATCTTGCGCTTCTTGGGCGGGATGTCGCGGATCGCCTTCTGCAGCGCGAATACCGATTGGGGCCGCTCGAGCGGGTCGAGGCGCAGGCACCAGTCGACCACCTCGAGCACGTTGTCCGAGTACTGGCCGGCCCAGATCTTCTTCGCCGAGACCAGGTGATCCTCCTGGACGCGCGCGTCGGCCGCCTGCGGCGCGAACGCCGCGAGGCAGGCGAACATCGACGCGCCCACGCCGTAGACGTCGGTCCACGGGCCCAGCCGGTCCGGGTCGCGGTACTGCTCGGGAGCGGCGAAGCCCGGCGTGTACATCGGCGCGAGCTTCGGGCGGGTGTTCGTGAGCGTCTGGCGCGCGGCGCCGAAATCGAGCAGCACGGGGCTGCCGTCGGTGCGCAGGTAGATGTTCGCCGGCTTGATGTCGAGGTGCAGGAGCTTGTGCGTGTGGACTTCGCGCAGCCCGTTCAGCAGGTGCATGAACACGTGCCGGACGAAGCGCTCGGACATCTGGTCCTGCCGCATCTGGATCTGCTGCTGCAGCGTGCGCCCGCGCTCGTAGCGCATCACCATGTAGACGGTTTCGTTCGCGCGGAAGAAGTTCAGCACGCGGACGACGTTCGGGTGGTTGATCTTGGCGAGCGCCCGGCCTTCCTCGAAGAAGCACTTCATGCCGTAGCGGAACGACGTCAGGTTCTCGGCCGAGGACGCGCGCACGACGTCGCCCTCGGTGCGCAGAACCAGCGACGCCGGCAGGTATTCCTTGATCGCGACCGGCTGGCCCGCGTCGTCGAAGGCCCGATAGACGATCGAGAAGCCGCCGCGGCTGATCTGCCGGTCGATCCGGTAGTTCAGCAGCTGGTAGCCGCCGGGCAGGGCTTGATTGGTGACGGGCATGGTTCTCGCAGCCTTGACCCGGCGAATGCCGCAAGAGGCGTGCCAGCAGGCGTCCCGCGCGCTTGCGCGGGGTCGGGATAACGCATACATTCTCCCGATGCCGGCGGCGCCTGTAAAGCCGGAAAACGTGCGGAAATCCGGCGGGAACCCCCCATGATCCTCAGCATGACCGGCTTCGCGGCCACTTCCGCGGAGCTCCCCGGTGCGTCGCTCGTCGCCGAGCTGCGCAGCGTCAACCACCGCTACCTCGACCTTTCGATCCGGCTTTCCGACGAGCTCCGATCGCTCGAGCCGGCGCTCCGCGAAAAGCTCTCCGGGCAACTCAAGCGGGGCAAGGTCGAGCTCCGACTCGGGCTCAACCGCTCGACGCCCGGGGCCGCGAGCCTTGCGGTCGACCCGGGCCGGGTGGCGGCACTCGCGGCGGCCGCGGACGACGTGGGGCGGCAGGTCCCCCGGGCCGCTCCGCTGTCGGTCCACGAGATCCTGCGCTGGCCCGGCGTGCTCGCCGAGCCGGCGGTCGACCCCGAGACGCTCGCCGCCCGGGCACTCGCGCTCGTCGACGAGGCGCTCGGCGAGCTGGCCGCGGCGCGCGCTCGCGAAGGCGCGAAGCTCGCCGCGATCCTGTCCGCCCGCTGCCAGGACATCGCGGCGCAGGTGACGCGCGTCGCACCGCGCATCCCGGCCGTGCACGCCGCCTACACCGAAAAGCTCAACGCGCGGCTGCGCGAGGCCGGCCTCGACCCGAACGAGGACCGCCTGAAACAGGAACTCGCGGTCTTCGCGACCAAGGTCGACGTCGAGGAGGAGCTCTCGCGCCTCACGACGCACGTCGCCGAGTTCCGCCGCGTGCTCGCCGCGGGGGGAAGCGCGGGCAAGCGCCTCGACTTCCTCGCCCAGGAATTGCACCGTGAAGCGAACACGCTGGGCTCGAAGTCGGTCGACGCCGAGGTATCGCGCGCCGCGCTCGAGCTCAAGGTGCTGATCGAGCAGATGCGCGAGCAGGTGCAGAACCTCGAGTAGCGCCCCCGGAACGTGGTTCGAACCACGTTTCGGGGGTTTTCCGGAGCCGCCAGCGATGACCATTACCACCCAGAGCCCCGGCGCGTCGGGCTGCCTGTTCGTGATCGCCGCGCCCTCCGGCGGCGGCAAGACGAGCCTCGTCAACGCGCTGCTCGAGCGCGAACCGGGCATCCGGCTCTCGGTCTCGTACACGACGCGCGCGCCTCGCCCGGGCGAGCGGGACGGCGTCCACTATCACTTCGTCGACGTGCCGCGGTTCATGGCGCTCAAGGACGACGGCGAGTTCCTCGAGCACGCCCACGTGCACGGCAACTGGTACGGCACCTCGGCGTCCTGGCTCACCTCGCAGGTCCACCAGGGACGCGACGTGCTGCTGGAGATCGACTGGCAGGGCGCCTCGCAGGTGCGCCGGCTCATTCCCGGATCGGTCCTGATCTTCATCCTCCCGCCGTCGATCGAGTCGCTGCGCGAGCGCCTCGTGAAACGGGGCCAGGACAGCGAAGCGGTGATCGTCCGGCGGATCGATGCGGCGCGCGAGGAGATGCGCCATGCGTCCGAGTTCGATTATGTTATTATGAATCAGGACTTTGCGAGGGCGGTCGACGATCTGTCCGCGATCGTGCGCGCTTCGCGACTCGCGGCGTCCCGGCAATTCGTCCGGCACGCCCGCATCTTCTCCGAACTCACGGACACGACGAGGTAACGACGATGGCCCGCATCACGATCGAGGACTGCCTCGAACGCATCCCGAACCGGTTCGAGCTCACGCTCGCCGCCACCAACCGTGCCCGCCAGGTGTCCGCCGGCTCGACGCCGATGGTCGACGCGGACCGCGACAAGCCCACCGTGATCGCCCTTCGCGAGATCGCCTCGGGGAAGGTCGGCATCGAGATGCTCCACAAGACGCCGCCGATGCCGACGCTGCAGGTCTAGCGGCTGCCGGGGCCCCAAGCCCCCCGGGCCTTCGGGCATGTCGGAGATCGTCGAGTTCACCAGGCACCTGGGCCACTACCTCGGCCCGCCC
>JAKLIE010000539.1 GCA_022709775.1 Pseudomonadota bacterium | reverse complement strand
TGGCTGCACCTGACGCGCGACGAGATCGTCGAGCAGACGCTCGCCGCGAAGGGCGCGGGCTTTCGCGGCGCCAAGCTCAAGGTCGGCAGGGCGCACGTGTCCGAGGACGTCGACAGGCTCGATGCGGTGCGCGCCGCCGTCGGCGACGCGTTCGAGATCATGACCGACGCGAACCAGGGATTCACGGTGGCCGAGTCGCTGCGGCGCGCGCGCGCCTTCGGCCCGTTCGGACTCGCATGGCTCGAGGAGCCGCTGCCTGCCGAAGACCTGGGAGGCCACGCCGAGCTCGCGCGAGCCGCGCCGATGCCGATCGCGGTGGGCGAGTCGATCTACTCGCTGCAGCACTTCCGCGAATACCTCGAGCGCGACGCGTGCTCGATCGTGCAGGTCGACTGCGCGCGGATCGGCGGGATCACGCCCTGGCTCAAGGTGGCGCACCTCGCCGAGTCGTTCGGCGTCGCCGTCTGCCCGCACTTCCTGATGGAGCTGCACGTCTCGCTCGCCGCCGCCGTCCCGAACGGCGCCTGGGTCGAGTACATTCCGCAGCTCGACGACGTCACGTCGTCGCGCCTGACGCTGCGCGACGGCCACGCGATCCCGCCCGGCGAGCCCGGGCTGGGCATCGAATGGGATTTCGCCGCGATCGAGCGGCGCGCCGTCGCACGCGCGACGGTCGCCGCCTGACTGCGGCCACGGAGACTCCATGCTGACCCGAGCCTCGCTCACGATTCGCCTACACCCCGACGACGACGTCGTCATCGCCCGCACGCAGCTGGTCGGCGGCACTCGTCTCGTCGACGAGGACGTGATCGTCGCGGGCCTCGTGCCGCCCGCGCACAAGGTCGCGACGCGGGCGATGGCGAAGGGTGCGCCGGTGAAGCGCTACAACCAGATCATCGGCTTCGCCTCCCGCGACATCGCGCCCGGCGAGCACGTCCACCTGCACAACCTCGCGATGGGCGCGTTCGACCGCGACTACGCGTTCGGCGCGGACGCGAAGCCGACGCGCCATGTCGACCGCCCGGTGACGTTCCAGGGCATCGTCCGGCGCGACGGGCCCAACGCGGGACGGGTGGCCACGCGCAATTACCTCGGCATCCTGTCGACGGTCAACTGCTCGGCAACGGTCGCCCGCGCGATCGCCGACCACGCGACGCGCTCGGGCGTGCTCGCCCGCTACCCGAACGTCGACGGCGTGGTCGCGCTGACGCACGGTTCCGGCTGCGGCATGGACACGCACGGCGAGGGCATGAAGCTCCTCCGCCGCACGCTCGCCGGCTACGCGCGGCATCCGAACTTCGCCGGCGTGCTGATCGTCGGGCTCGGCTGCGAGGCGAACCAGATCAGCTCGCTGCTCGGCGCCGAGCACCTCGACGAGGGGCCGCTCCTGCGCACGTTCAGCATCCAGGACAGCGGCGGCACCGTGAAGACGGTCGCTCGCGGCGTCGCGATGATCGAGGAGATGCTGCCCCACGCGAACGACGTGGCGCGCGAGCCGGTCGCAGCGTCGAACATCGTCGTCGGGCTGCAGTGCGGCGGCTCGGACGGCTACTCCGGCATCACGGCGAATCCCGCGCTGGGCGCTGCGGTGGACATCCTGGTGCGCCACGGCGGCACGGCGATCCTGTCGGAGACGCCGGAGATCTACGGCGCCGAGCACCTGCTGACGCGGCGTGCGGTGTCGCGCGAGGTCGGCGAGAAGCTGATCGCCCGCATCAAGTGGTGGGAGGCGTACACCGCGCGCGAGCAGGGCGAGATGAACAACAACCCGTCGCCGGGCAACAAGGCGGGCGGGCTCACGACGATCCTCGAGAAGAGCCTAGGC
>JAKLIE010000538.1 GCA_022709775.1 Pseudomonadota bacterium | reverse complement strand
CGACGGCCGGGTCGTCGTGCCCGGCATCTTCGCCGCGGTCCCGTACTGCCTCGACCTGATCGGCGGCCCGTACGTCGAGACCGACGAGGCCGTCTGCAAGGCGTTCCGTCCGAAATCGGCGCTGCGCCCGCCCGCCGCATGACCCGCGCGCGATGAGCGGGGCGGCGCCGCCGGACGCCGGGCGGGCAACGCCCGGGCGCGGTGGACGCGAACATCGACTCGCCGGCATCGCATTCGTCGTCGCGTCCGCGACGGCGTTCGGCGCGATGGCGATCTTCGCGCGCTACGCGTACGGGGACGGTGTCGACACGACGACGCTCCTTGCGCTGCGCTTCGTCATCGCCGGCGCGTTACTGATCGGGATCTGCGCGATCGCGGGCGTCGAGTGGCCGCGCGGGCGGGATCTCGCGACGTTGGCGGCACTGGGCGCCGTCGGCTACGCAGCGCAGGCCGCCAGCTTCTTCACCGCGCTCACGCTCGCGCCGGCGGGGCTGGTCGCGCTCCTGCTCTACGTCAATCCCGCGATCGTCGCGGTGCTCGCCGCCTGGCGCGGGCACGACCGGCTCGGGCCAAGGACGCTCGCCGCGCTCGCGATCGCACTCGTCGGCACTGCGCTCACGGTCGGCCCGGCACTCGGGGGCGGGACGGCGGGGACGCATCCGGCGGGCGTCGCGTTCGGCATCCTCGCGGCGATCGTCTACGCGGTCTACATCGTCGTGTCGACCGGCGTCGCGTCCCGCGTCGATCCGCTCGCGATGTCGACCGTCGTGATCGCGGGCGCCGCCGTCCCGTTCGCCGCACTCGCCCTGGCACGCGGTCCGGCCTTTCCGGCTTCCGCGGTCGGGTGGTCGGCGGTCCTGGCGATCGCGCTGGTGTCGACGCTCGCGGCGATCACCTGGTTCTTCGCGGGGCTGAAGCGAATCGGTCCGACGCGGGCCTCGACGCTGTCGACCGTCGAGCCCGCGGTCACCGTGGCGCTGGCGGCGATCCTGCTGGGCGAGCGCATCTCGGCGATGCAGATGGCCGGCGGTGCGCTCATCCTCGCTGCGGTCGTGCTGCTGGCCCGCCCGGGCGCGCCGGACGTCGACGACGCGCAGCGCTGACGAAGCCTCGCCCCGGCTCGGGGGCCGCGTGCGCGAACGGCAACGCCGCGGTCAGACCCCGATGAGGCCAGAGCCGACACCGGGGCGAGACCCCTTCATTTGACGTCGAGGATCTTCATCGCCTTCGCGAGCGTGTCGACCGAGTCCTGATGCTTGCCCGCCTTGTGCAGCGACTCGCCCTCGGCACGGTACTTCTTCACGTCGGCCATCTGCGCGTCGGTGAGCTTCGGGTTCTTCGCGAGCGCGGCGTCGATCTTCGCCATGTCGGCCGGACAGTGGAACGCGATCGCGCTGCCGGACGCCGCGATCGCGGCGGCGAGGACGAGGGTACGCAGCTTCATCGGAGTGCCTCCAGTCGGTTCGTGGTCGGACTGCGCCCGCCGGTCCCCGGGGACGCAGAGCGGAAAGCATACTCCGGCGCCGCGCCACCGCCGGTCCCCGGACGCACCGCGCCGGGGCATCCGGGTTAACATTCGCACGCCCGATCGGCGTACCGGAGGCGCGCAGCGATGGATTTCGACTGGATGCAGATGCTGAAGGCGGGACTGGGGACGCTCGTCGCGATCCTCGTCGTCGGCGGGCTGTTCGTGATGTTCGTCCGCGACGTCACGCAGAAGAAGCACACGGTCCTGCGCAACTTCCCGGTCATCGGCCGGTTCCGCTACTGGTTCGAGGAGCTGGGCGAGTACTTCCGCCAGTACTTCTTCGCGAACGACCGCGAGG
>JAKLIE010000537.1 GCA_022709775.1 Pseudomonadota bacterium | reverse complement strand
CCGGCGCGAGCTTGCGGCGCAGGTGGTGGACGTGGACCTCGATCGCGTTGCTGCCGACCTCCTCGCCCCACGCGTAGAGCCGCGACTCGAGGCTTTCGCGCGACAGGACGCGGCCCGCGTTCAGCATGAGTTCGTGCAGCACGTCGAACTCCCGCGGCTTGAGCTCGACCCGCTCGCCTCGCCGGAGCACGGTCCTCGCGGCGGGATCGAGCACGACGCCGCCGACCTCGAGCACGGGCGCGGGCTCGCCGCCCGAGCGCCGGATCAGCGCCCGCAGGCGCGCCGCGACCTCGGCCAGCTCGGCGGGCTTGACGACGTAGTCGTCGGCGCCCGCATCGAGGCCGCGCACGCGATCGTCGATCGCGTCGCGCGCCGTGAGCACGAGCACCGGAACCCTGACACCGGCGCCTCGAACGCGGGCGAGCACGTCGAAGCCCGACAGGCGCGGCAGCCCGAGGTCGAGCACGGCCGCGGCATGCTCGCCGTCGGTGAGCGCCGCGAGCGCCGCCTGGCCGTCGCGAACCCAGTCGACGTCGAAGCCCGCCTGGCCGAGCCCTGCGCGCAGCGCGTCGCCCAGCAACGGATCGTCTTCGACCAGCAGGATGCGCACGGCACCGATTCAGTCGTCTTCGGAGCGCCGATCATGCCCTGCCGGCGGCGCGCTGGCCGTGATCGCCGTCAAGCCGCCGTTCGTCGGCAGCCCGGGTGCCGGCAGTACGCCCGTCCAGACGCCGACGACCAGCGCGACCAGCGCCGCCGCGGCGAGGCGCCGCGGACCGCGGATCGCGTCGCCCGGGCTTCCGAGCTTGCGTCCGGTGACCATCGCGCGGACCAGGTTCTCGCGGTGGACGAGGCTCCCCACCACGACACCGACGACGTGGATGCCGACGACGACGAGCATCGCGGTCGCCAGCGCCTCGTGGACGTCGTCCAGGCCCCTCGGGCCCGCGTCGGCCTCGACGGCGAGTCCGGTCGCCACGATCGCCAGCGTCAGCACCAGCAGCGCGACGATCGCCCATGCCCCCGCCGGATTGTGACCGGCCGTGTGTTCCGGCCGGTCCGAGGCGAGCGAGCGCAGGTACGCGATCACGCGGCGCGGCCCGCGGACGAACGAGGCGAAGCGCGCGTGGCGCGTCCCGACGAGGCCCCAGACGATTCGCAGCGCGACCAGCACGCCGGCGGTGTAACCCAGCAGGATGTGGATGTCGCGCCAGCGCTCGGAATCGGCGGTGAGCCACGCGCCGGCGAACGAGATCGCGAGCATCCAGTGGAACAGCCGGACCGGAAGGTCCCAGACGAGGATCCGCGAAGTCGCGGCAGTGTCGTCGTGCATGATGATCTCCTTCAGCGGGGAACGCGCAGCGCGCGCTCCGAGAAGTCGCCGCGGTCCGCGGCGGTGTGGCAGGCCGCGCAGTTCGCGAGGCTGCCGACGTCGGGGCGGGCGATCGTCGACGCGGGCACCTTGCGGTGCTCCTTCGCGAACCACGCCGATCCGGTGATGCGGGGAAGCGACGGTGCGACGACGCCTCCGGCCGCCTTCGACGCGACGACGGCCGGCGCGGCGCGGCGTCCGTCGCCGGCGTTGCGTTCGAGGAACGCGCCGATCTCCGAGGCGACCTTCGCGTCGATCGACGCGTCGGTGCCGTAGTGGCGGTCGAGCGCGCCCATCACCTGTCGCCACGCGGGCGCGGTCATGAGCGCCGGCGGGAACGCCGTGTGGCAGCTGCCGCACTCGGCGCGCCAGCGCGGGTCGTCGGCTGCGAAGCGCTGCGAATCCGCCGACGCGTGCAGCGAGGCGAGCGCGAGCACGATCGCCGGAAGGATGCG
>JAKLIE010000536.1 GCA_022709775.1 Pseudomonadota bacterium | reverse complement strand
CGACGATCTGCCGGACGCGTCCGACCGCGGCGTGCGCTTCGCGTTCGCGGTCGAGCGCGCCGAGCCGGCCGATGCCCGCGTGCCGTCGCGACTCTCGCTCTCGTGGCCCGCGGCGCGCCCCGGCGACGAGCGCGAGACCGACGTGCCCGACCTCTCCGCCGGCGAGCGCTGGCGGCTCGTCGTGAGGCTCAGGCGCCCGCACGGCTACGCGAATCCGGGCGGCTTCGACCTCGAGGCGTGGCTGCTCGAGCGCAACCTGCGGGCGACCGGCTACGTGCGCGCGGGCGACGCGAATGCGCGGCTCGACGCGTTCGCCGGACGGTTCGGCGACCACGTGCAGCGCGCGCGCGAGCGGGTTCGCGAACGCATCGCCCGGGCGCTCGCGGACGCACGATACGCGGGGGTCGTCGCCGCGCTCGCGATCGGCGATCAGCGGGCGATCCCCGACCAGCAGTGGACGGTGTTCAACCGCACCGGCGTCGGTCACCTGGTGAGCATCTCGGGATTGCACGTGACCGTGCTCGCCGCGCTGGCCGGCTGGGCTGCCGCGGCGCTCGCGCGCCGGTCGATCCGGCTCACCGACCGCCTGCCTGCCCGCCACGCCGGCGCGATCGTGGGCGTGGCGGTCGCCGGCGTCTACACGATGCTCGCCGGCGCAGAGGTGCCGGCGCTGCGCACGTTCGCGATGCTCGCGACCGGCGCGGCGGGCCTGCTCGCGTCGCGCCACGGGACGTCGGGCGCGATCTGGCTCTGGGCGCTCGCGATCGTGCTCGCGCTCGATCCCTGGGCCGTGCTGTCGGCGGGGTTCTGGCTGTCCTACGGCGCCGTCGCCGTGCTGATCTACGCGGGCGCGGGACGCGCGGGGCACGACCGCGCGCCGACGTGGCGCGGCCGGTGGGTCGCATCGCTGCGCGAAGGGGCGCGCACGCAGTGGGCGGTCACCGTGGGGCTCGTGCCGTTCGCGCTCGTGCTGTTCGGACAGGTGTCGATCGTCTCGCCGGTCGCGAACGCGGTGGCGATTCCGGTCGTGACGCTCGGGGTCGTGCCGCTGGCGGTCGCGGGCATCGTCGTGCCGCTGGACGCGCTCTTCCTGGCCGCGCACGCGGTGCTCGAACCGCTGATGGGCGTGCTCGCGTGGCTCGCCGGCGCTTCGGCGGCGGCCTGGGCGCAACACGCGCCGATCCCGTGGACGGTCGCGACCGCGGCGGTCGGGGTCGTGTGGCTCCTGGCCCCGCGCGGCGTTCCGGGACGTGCGCTCGGCGCGATCTGGCTCGCGCCGCTCGCGCTCGTTATGCCGCCCGCGCCGCCCGAGGGAACGGCGAGAGTCACGGTGCTCGACGTCGGGCAGGGGCTCGCGGTCGTCGTCCGCACGCACCGGCACGCGCTCGTCTACGACACCGGCCCTCGCTGGCACGAGACGGCCGACGCCGGTTCGCGCATCGTCGCGCCCTTCCTGCGACGCGAAGGCATCGGGCGGGTCGACGCGCTGGTCGTGAGCCACCAGGACCTCGACCACGCGGGAGGCGCGCTGTCGGTGCTGCGCGCGGTGCCGGTCGGGCGCGTCGTCTCGTCGCTGCCGCCGGATCATCCGGTGGTCGCGGAACGCGCGGACGCGTCGGCGGACCGCTGCGTCGACCGGATGCGCTGGCGATGGGACGGCGTCGACTTCGAGGTGCTGCATCCGCCGCCCGCGTTCTACGACGACGCGCGCGCGAAGACCAACGACCTGTCGTGCGTTCTGGCCGTCACGGCGGGGCGCTCCCGCGTGCTGCTCTCGGGCGACATCGAGTCGCGCAGCGAGCTTCGGCTGCTGGACGAGGCGCGCGATGCGCTCGCCGCCGACGTG